>CASGHA010000015.1 GCA_949319355.1 uncultured Methanospirillaceae archaeon
GCCAGAGGACAAAGACCCCGCCGAGAACAGCTGCAGTATCCGGAGGGTCAGCCCTTCTGGCACTTGGTGCAGTCGTGCTTGCCGGGCTTTTCATCCTCATCTCCCTGACCTCGGAACTGGGTGCCCCGCCAATTTACATGGACCAGGACTGGAAGAACTCGCTTGAATGGTTCGGTGCGAATACTCCGGATGCGGGCGTTGATTACCTGGCTATCTATGATAAAAACACCTTCCAGTACCCGAACGGAAGCTATGGGGTCATGTCCTGGTGGGATTATGGTCACCAGATAACCTACATTGCAAAGAGGATTCCCAACTCCAACCCATTCCAGGCGGGAGTGGCCGGGCCATACGGCTCATCGTCGTTCTTCATGTCTCCCGACGAGGAGTCTGCCCAGGTGATAGCCGACCACCAGGGGACCCGGTATGTAATTACTGATTTCGCCATGGACACCGGCAAGTTCTGGGCCATGGCGACCTGGTATAACAGCAGCGTCGGTGTCTCCCCGTACCAGCAGATTTTCCTGGTGCAGAACCCTGAGAACCCTGCCCAATACCAGCCAATCCAGACAAACGCCGGGCCTTACTTCCACACTCTCGTCTCGCGCCTGCACAACACGGATGGTTCCATGGTCGTCCCGCAGACCGTCAGTTACATCGAGTACCGCGACCCCGGGGCTGATGGTTACCCCTACCCGGTCATCACCCGGGGCGAGGCGATGACTCCTGATCAGGCTCAGGCAATGGTTGACGCCTTCAACAAGAACCCGGTTCTCGGGACCCATGCAGCCGTGCTTTCGGCTGATAACTTCGAACCTACAACGACAATTGATGCCCTGAAACACTTCAGGCTGATCCATGAGTCCCAGGGCTCGGGGGCGAAGACAACCACGAAGGACATAAAGAACGTTAAAATCTTTGAATATGTGAAAGGTGCCAGGATAGCGGGCGAAGGTGTAATCGAGATCCCGCTCGTAACCGACGCCGGCAGAAACTTCACGTACCGGCAGGCAAGTGAGAACGGCAGTTTCAACGTTCCCTATTCAACGGGATCGAACATCGGGGTGAAGGCCCTTGGTAACTACAGGATCACTCCGTCAGGAAAGGAAGTTGCCGTATCTGAGGAGGCGGTCGTAGGCGGCCTTTCCGTCTGATGCACCACAACCCCTGCGCTATTTTTGGAGATATCTTCGCCCGCCACACCATTGGACTTCATGACGAGTCTGCTTCGCGGATCGCTGCCATCAAGGAATGTCTGCCGAAAGACACGGTAATTCATTCCCCTGTAAAAGCAGGGGTGGATGACCTTGCAAGAGCCCACACGGGCAACCACATCTCTTTCATCAGGGACCTGTCGGGAAGGGACGGTGAACACTTCCTTGACCCGATGACCTATGTCACAGGAGACTCCTTCGAGGTCGCGTCCTATGCCGCCGGCTCTGCAGTACTCGCCGGAAAGGAAGCCCTCAACGGCACCTCCTCCTTCGCTCTTGTCAGGCCGCCTGGCCACCATGCCGGACGGGACCAGGCGATGGGTTTCTGTCTTTTCAATAATATCGCGGTGGCAGCCCTCCATGCTCTTCAGGAAATCGACCGTATCGCCATCATCGACTGGGACCTCCACCACGGGAACGGTACACAGGAAATCTTTTACGAGGACGAGAGGGTCCTGTTCTGTTCAATTCATGGCGCTGGCCTTTTTCCCGGCACCGGGTGGGTTGATGAGATCGGGACGGGTGAAGGACAGGGGTTCACCATAAATGCACCGCTCCTGCCGGGCTGTGGGATTGCCGACTATGAGTATGTCTTTTCTCAGGCATTTCTCCCCGCTATACGTTCTTTTTCACCCGATCTCGTGATGATATCGGCAGGGATGGACCCTCTTGCCGATGACCCCAAAAGCGGGATGCGCCTTGTTCCAAAAGATTTTTCCTTTCTTACCTCTCTTGTGGCACAGACATCAGGGAGTGCGATAGCTCTTGTCCTCGAAGGGGGTTACGGACCGTCCCTGGGGCACGCGGTGCAGGCCGTTTTTGAAGGTCTCACCCGTGAAGCGGCTGCCAGCCGGGGTATACCCCGGGGGAGCACCTGCCGGCTGGTCGGTCAGATCCGGTCAATAGGGATATGGTAGCCCATGGCTTTTGATGTCCCGTTCTACAGGTTGATAGGCTTTGAAAGCGATATTTCTGGTATGGAAACGGAAGCGGTCAGTATCGGGATGAAGGTCCGCTACCCGCGTACCGGGACGACAGGGACTGTGCAAAGGATTGAGGTGGAGAAGGGGGAGGCATTCGCCCTCCTGGACACGACCGGCCTCCTGTACAGGATCGACCACCTGGTACCTGCGGGAACCTCGCGGGATAAAGGTACGGCGGTCGACGAAGACCTCCTGCAAAAACTGGAAAAAGAGAAGTTTTTCACAAGCGGGCTTGAAATGGGCGAAGCTATCAAAGACCTTGACCAGAGCTGTGAAGGCGGGGGCTAGTCTGCGATTGGAATAGTCGTTAATTTCACAGATTCAACCCCTTTTTGAGCCATAAGCCGCTCTGCAAGCTTTTTGAGGTCTTCCCCCTCACCCCGGACCAGGACCACCTCAAGGCACTGTGAATGAGTGATATGGGAATGTATTGTGGCCTGGATTATTCCCATGAACTCATGCTGGATATCGGTAAGCAAGGTCAGGAGGCCGCGCTGTTCATGATCATAGATCATCGTGATCACCCCCTGGCGTTCTCCGTGGACATCAGACATCCACTTATAATAGGTTATGTACGACCGGATGGCATCGCGGATACCCTCGGAACGTGATGAATACCCTCTCAGGTTGATGATATCATCGAATTTATCAAGAAGATGTTTAGGCAGGGAAATCCCTATCCGTGACAGTTCATTGTCTTTCGTCATAACAGGTCAGTCTTATGCTCTATCTTACGGTTTATTGGAATAATTTTTCGCACGGGCCTTGAAGGATGTATCACTTTTTTATACCTTGTGTTTTGCTGGGTCCCTGAGGCCTTTGTTCAGCCAGAAAGATTCAAATTGGAAGACAATCGAGAAAATGTTGAATGACGTGTCCTTCTTCAGCCCTGCTCATAACAGGGCATATATAAGTACGAGCATTTCCAATACCATAGGGAGGTTCGATAGCCGTTGCACGATAACACAATACCGGGCACTAATATAGGGGTTGTAGGGCATGTCGACCATGGAAAGACAACCCTCGTCAACACCCTCACCGGAGTCTGGACAGACCGGCATAGTGAGGAGATAAAGCGTGGCATATCCATCAGGCTCGGGTATGCCGACGCCATCTTTTATAAGTGCCCCCAGTGCGCGGGTTCGGACGCATATTCCACTACACCAGTCTGTCCCTCGTGCGGTGGAAAAGCCGAGCCGATTCGTTCGGTTTCCTTTGTTGACGCACCCGGCCACGAAACGCTGATGGCAACGATGCTTTCCGGCTCGGCACTCATGGATGGTGCGATGCTCGTTATTTCAGCAAACGAGCCCTGCCCGCAGCCACAGACCAAGGAGCACCTGATGGCGCTCGAACTGGTGGGCATTCGGCGGATTGTAATCGTCCAGAACAAGATTGATGTTGTTACCCAGAAAGAGGCGGTCGCCCACTTCGAGCAGATCCGTGCCTTTGTCAAGGGCACTGTGGCTGAAGGCGCCCCGATTATCCCCGTGTCTGCCCAGAAGAACATCAATATGGGCGCTCTTGTGGGTGTACTCGCCGAGGTCATCCCGGAGCCGGTACGGGACCCTGAAGCAGTACCCCTGATGTTGATTGCGCGCTCCTTTGACATCAACAAGCCCGGGTGCAACTGGAAGGAGATCAAGGGAGGTGTCATCGGCGGCTCATTGATCAGGGGTGTCATCCATGACGGTGATGATGTCGAAATACGTCCCGGAATGCAGGTCCAGGCCGAGAACCGTACCCGCTGGGAACCTATCGTGACCAAGGTCACCACCATCAATAAAGGTTCAAAGAAGGTTCAGGACGCGACCCCGGGCGGTCTCCTGGCGATAGGGACCAAGCTTGACCCCGCGCTCACCAAGAGCGATGCGCTCGCCGGCCAGGTTGCAGGGAGGGCCGGGGCGCTCCCGCCGGTATGGGATCGCCTGAAATTCCAGGTAACCCTGATGGAACGGGTCGTCGGTGCCACGAACGAGCAGGTCATCGAGCCTCTGAAACACCATGAACCGCTCATGCTCTCGGTAGGTACCGCGGTAACTGTTGGGATCGTCACTAACAACAAGAAGGATACCGTCGAGGTGACGCTGAAACGGCCGGTTTGTGCGGAGATCGGGGCGAGGATTGCAATCAGCCGGCAGGTTGGAGGACGCTGGCGGCTCATCGGGATGGGGACGCTGACCGAATGATCGTACTCCTGGATACGAATGCGCTGATGATGCCGTTCCAGTTCAGGATTGACCTCATGGATGAGCTCAGGCGCCTTTTTGGCCGTGTAACGCCCGCTGTTACCTCGGGTGTCGTGGAAGAGATCCGGCATCTGGCCGGTGGACATGGAAAAGAAGCTGCAGCTGCCCGGGTCGGCATGCAACTGCTGGATTCCTGCACAGTCATGGATCCCGGGCGGCATGAATGCGTCGACATGGAGATCGCTGCCTGTGCGCAGGGCGGGGGGTGTCCGGTCGTGACGAATGACCGAGAGCTCCGGAGCATCCTGCTATCACGTGGAATAACTGTGGTTTCTTTAAGAAACCGACAAAAACTGGAAATTTTGAGATAAGGACGGCGGTATTGTGTATTATAGGATGGTTCTTGAAGATAAGGTCCGGGTACCACCCCAGCGGCTCGGGGAGGAGCTCCGTTCTGTGATCCTCGACGTGCTTCAGGAGCAGCTGGAGGGGAGCATCGACAAGGAAATCGGGATTTTCATCGCTATAACGCGGGTTATGACCATTGGTGAGGGAGAGATCATTCCCGGTGATGGTGCAGTCTATTACGATGTCAGTTTCGAAGGAGTTGTCCTCAGGCTTGGCCTCCAGGAGGTTGTTGAAGGGATTGTGGTTGAGACAACCAGTTTTGGAGCTTTCATTTCACTTGGCCCCATCGATGCGATGCTTCACGTAAGCCAGATCAGCGATGAATACATCAATTATGATGAGAAGAACTCGCGGCTTATCTGCCAGGACTCCAAAAGGTCGATTGGCGTTGATGACATCGTCAGGGCGCGGGTGGTGACTTTATCGTTGAACGAGCGGGAACCACGTGACAGTAAGATCGGCCTTACGATGAGGCAGGCGGGGCTCGGGACCCTTGTCTGGCTCGAGGAAGACCTCAAACACGAGAAGGAAAAGGAAGCCGAGAAGGAGAAGGGTCAACGTGCCGGCAGGTAAGAAAAAACAGGCGCCTGTCTGCCGTGAATGTCACCGGGTCATTGATGGCGAGGCCTGTGCGATCTGTGGCGGGAGCACCCTGTCAACAGACTGGGCCGGATATCTTATCATCATTAAACCAGACGAGTCCGAGGTCGCCCGGCGGATGAATATCAAGCTTGCTGGCCGCTACGCACTCAAGGTCCGCTGATGTTCCGTCTCCGGGACACCAGCAGGGTTCTTTTTAAAACACCGTTTGGCAGACTTCACCGTTCTCTTGATACCGTTCTCCCCCTCATCAGAGAACGGACGGTTTATACGGTAGGGGACCGGGTGAGCACCGATCTGGTGGCCAGGGGAATCATTCCCTCCGTGATGATTACAGATGGCTTTACTTTGCGGTCCCCCTGTGCCCAGGTGAAAGTCCCGGAGGTGAATGTCATTTCTGCTGAAAACCCCGCAGGATGCCTGACCCCCGATCTTTTTTCAGCCATCACCTCAGCCCTATCCGCGCCCCCCTCGCACATCAGGGTGGAGGGTGAAGAGGACCTTGCGGTCATTCCCCTTGTCCTGGAGGGCGAAGAAGGCGCCGTTCTCCTCTATGGCCAGCCTGGCGAAGGAGTCGTCACCTGTACTATCAACGAAGAGGCCCGTGGAAGGGCAAGGGAACTACTTGCGCACTTTATCGACGAATAAACATTTCACAATGCCTGTGACCTCCATTTCCCTGGTGTTCTGCACCCATGGGTATGGGATCTGGTTTTAATATCGCAGAGCGCGAACCATAGAGGGATATCTCATGGATATAACGATCTCATCGGACAGGAGGAACGAGCTGCTGGCACGCCGGGAGGTGGAGTTCGCCGTCTCTCACGACGGGGCCACTCCTTCCCGGATGATGATCGGTGCGAAACTGGGAGCAATGCTCAATGCTCCTGAGTCCCTTCTGGTCCTGGACTCGCTCCGGACCCACTTCGGGCGCTCAGATCTCAGTTGTACTGCCCGTATATACGACAACGAGGAAGCAAAAAAGCGGACAGAACCCGCGTTCCTGATGGTACGGGGCGTCCCGAAACCCAAGGAAGAAGCGGTGTAATATGGCGGCAAAGAAAGCAAAGGCAAGCGGTGTTAAACGCGGGTCCTATTTTAAGGTAGAAGGCCCGACGGTTACCGTTCTCAAGCGTTACTGCCCGAGGTGCGGACCTGGAGTCATCATGGCCGACCATAAGGACCGGGCTGCCTGTGGCAAGTGTGGATATACCGAGTTTAAGAAATAAACGCCACGATGAGACGTCCCAGGGTGCTTGGACTTGAGGGCACCGCCTGGAACGTCAGTGCTGCTCTTTTTGAGGACAACCTTCTTGCACTGGCCCAGCACCCCTACGTCCCGCCCTCCGGGGGCATCCATCCCCGCGAGGCGGCGCAGCACCATGCAAACGTCATAAAAGCGGTTGTCGAAAAGGTCATCGGCGACCCCTCGTTAATCGAGGGAGTCGCGTTTTCAATAGGACCTGGTCTCGGCCCATGTCTCAGGACAGTCGGGACTGCAGCCCGTGCTCTGGCACTCACGCTCGGGGTCCCCCTGCTGGGGGTCAACCACTGTGTTGCCCATGTTGAGATAGGGAGGTATGCAACTGGCTGTTCAGACCCCGTCGTCCTCTATGTCAGTGGCGCCAATACCCAGGTCATCGGCTACCTGAACGGGAGGTACAGGATCTTTGGTGAGACGCTCGATATCGGTCTTGGTAATGCCCTCGATAAGCTGGCCCGGGGTTTCGGTCTTCCTCACCCCGGTGGTCCTCATATTGAGCGACTTGCTGCATCTGGCAGATACCACGTTCTTCCTTACACAGTAAAGGGTATGGACCTCGCGTTCTCGGGGCTCCTGTCCGCTGCCAGGGGGATGGATCTCTCTCTCGAGGACATCTGCCATAGTTTCCAGGAAACGGCTTTTGCAATGTGTGCAGAAGTCGCTGAGCGTGCGTTGTCCCAGACTGTCAAGGACGAGCTGCTCCTCGTAGGTGGAGTCGGAGTCAACCGGCGGCTGCAGGAAATGCTCGGCTGTATGTGCGAAGAACGGGGAGCCTCGTTTCATGTCCCGGAGCCTACCTACATGGGCGATAATGGTGCGATGATAGCTTACACCGGGCAGCTCATGCTTAGGGCGGGACAGGTCCTTGAAGTCGCATCATCAGCAGTGAACCCTTCATACCGGGCAGACCAGGTCGTTGTCGGCTGGAGACCGGATAGTTGTGCGGAAGGCCCGCAAACTCAGCCCGGGTCATGGCATGGGGCAGAGGCGGTGGTGACGTTCAGGGATGGATATGCTGAAAAAAAGCGTGTTCTAAAAAAGTACCGTGAAAAGAGCCTTGATATCCGGCTAATCCAGGAAAGGACCCGTGCAGAGGCCCGTTTATTGTCTGAAGCACGGAGAGCAGGGGTACCAACCCCTGTCATAAGGGATATTTCGGGTGATACCCTTATCATGGAGTTTATCAAGGGAGTGCCGCTTGCGGCATGCCCCCATCCAGCGATTGTCCGCAGGGCAGGTGAAGTTGTCGGTATGCTCCATGGTGCCGGTATTGTACACGGTGACCTGACGACGCGTAACATCATTACGAGGGACGGCGCGTGCACCCTCATTGATTTCGGCCTTGCCCATGTTTCAAGGGAGACCGAGGCACGCGGGACTGATATTCATGTCTTCTTCCAGACCCTGAAAAGCACCGTTCAGGACTCAGGGGAACTGATCGCTGCGTTTTCCGAAGGGTACTGCACCACATTCCCTGATGGGCGTGCGGTGCTGATACGTGAAGAGGAGATAGAGGAACGGGGGCGATACTTATGAGGATTACCGTAGTTACCAGCAACCCACACAAGGCAGAGGAAGTTGCCGCTTTTTTTGGAGACGCCACAGAGGTCGAACATGAACTTCTCGAGATCCCTGAGTACAGATACGAGGACGTGGCAGTTATTGCAAGTGAAAAGGCCAGGTATGCTTTTGAAAGGGTAAGGCGCCCCCTGATTGTCGATGATACTGGTTTTTTCATCCAGGCACTCTCCGGCTTTCCCGGGTCATGTGCAGCGTATGTCATGAAAACCCTCGGCAATGACGGCATACTGAAACTCATGGAGGGTGTCGGGAACAGGAAGTCCTGGTTTGAGACCGTGATTGCATATGCCGACGGGAAAGATCTCAAAACGTTTTCAGGCAGGATAGATGGTGTGATAGTGCCTCCAAGAGGCTCTCTAGGATTCGGGTACGACCCGATATTTGAATGGGAGGGACGGACTCTTGCCGAGCTGACAACGGAAGAAAAGAGCCGGATATCCCATCGTGGCCTGGCACTCGCCGCATTTCGGGACTGGTTCACAGGTCATAACCCTTAAGTGGACGCACGTCATTGAATATAAGACAGATTTATCTACAGGTGGACATCCAGAATGGCAAGATTCCCCGAAGCAGAACACCGGAACCTCAATGTAAAGATATGCATGCACTGTAATGCACGCAATCCCCTCCGCGCGACGCGGTGCCGCAAGTGTGGGTACAAGAACCTCCGCCCCAAGAACAAGGAGCGAAAAGCCTGATTTCGGCTAAGCACTATAATACGTAACTTTTTTGCCCCTGCCGGCGTATTCGCCCCGGAATGTTTCAATATTCCGTTTGTACCCAATTCTGTCAGTGATCCCCATATCCCGGAGATTCTCCCTGACCCTCATGACATCGTTCTCGTCCCGCCAGTCCGCGGTGTACACATAGATTACCTTTCGGGTATCCCGGGAATCAGGATTTTCCTTTGCGGTTGATACCTTGGCTGAAATTCCAAGGTCCCCTGCGACAGTAGCATCGCGGATCTTCCTCCAAACCTCGTCAACGTTTTCAGGAGGAATAAATATCAGCCATTTTCCAGCCAGTTCGTCCTCTATCTGCCGCGGTTCCGTATCAGGAGCGTCAACGATAACCCAGTACATCTGGGTTGTACAGCTCGGAGTAACGCCTTCCCCTTCGCAAATGAGTGCATACACTGTTTCAAGGTTTGAAAACCGTTCAAGGATCGCTCCGGCCAGGTCGTGATAGACCTCGCGGAACGATGTGAAGATGCTGGAGAACATTTCAAAGAATGGTTTTCTCGATTCAACAAGTGAAAACAGGAGAAATCCTCGTTCTTTCAGTTCCTTGTTGAGGAAATGCTCAAAGATCCCGTATGCTACATCTGCGAGTGCATCAGAACCTGCAGCATCCATACATATCGTTCTCGCATTCAGGAAAAATAGGTTTCTTGTATATTATGAGTCCGTGGGTGGTGCACGATTCTCCTGAAATTCGTTGTGTTCCAGGAACATCTCTATCATTGCCTTTGGTTGTTGGATCGCGGCATGTCTTTCTGGTTTTCACTCCCGGTGAGGGTATCCTGAAAGATTATTTCAGGCACGTATGAGTGCGTCGGCATATACATAGCGCGCCAAAGGCATGATGTCTGTTATAATGGCGCAAAATCAACGGATTTTAAAAATTCCTGTGCAAAGTGCAGAATGTTTATGACTTCCCGACGGCATATATAGGTTTTATGCAATGGAAACGTGACTGGGGCCTTACGTTCAGAGTCTGGCTGACGATGTTCCTTCTCCTGGTCGTGTACCTCGTATTCCTCGGCATTCTCGCATGGCTGGGGGTCGGGGCATCATTCCTGATTCTGATAGCCGTTGGCATGGCGTTCGTCCAGTATTTCTTCTCAGATAAACTGGTCATGATGACGACCGGAGCCCGGGTGCTTTCCGATGATGAGTACCCTGAGCTGCATCAGATGGTTGCACGGGTCGCTGCCGAAGCAAACGTGCCGAAACCCAGGGTAGCGATAATGCAGACTCCTGTCCCGAATGCATTCGCGACCGGGAGGAGCCCTTCCCACGCTGTTGTTGCAGTGACCGATTCCATAATGCGGCTTCTGACACCCCGTGAACTTGAGGCGGTGATTGCCCATGAGATGTCGCACGTCAAGAACCGTGACATCCTCACGATGACCCTCGCCAGTTTTGTATCCATGATCGCGGCGATCATCATGAACAATTTCCTGTTTGCGAGCCTGTTTGACCGCAGGGACGGGAATCCATGGATTATAGCGGGTATTGCCGCGGTCATCGTCTACTTTGTGTCCTCGCTCCTGCTCATGGCGCTTTCGAGATATCGGGAGTTCGCCGCGGACCGGGGAGCCGCATACATAACGAAACGACCCTCCGATCTCATCTCTGCACTCGTAAAGATCAGCGGGAGGATGGATTATGTCCCTGCAGAGAAAAAACAACAGATAGAAACGGCAAATGCGTTCTTCATCATCCCCGCGCTTTCAGGGAGCACGCTCCTCGAGCTGTTCGCAACTCACCCAAGCCTTGAGAAACGGGTTGCGGCTCTTAAGGAACTCGAACAGGACCTCGGTTTTCAATAATCCTCATGTTCCGGGTTCCCCGGATCCGGGAGTATCGGGGGACCTGTCCCCCCCTCCTGTGCACAACAAATATGTGGTCAGATCTCTAACATAACAAGGCACAGGGCATCGATGGTCTCGTGGTATGACTTTGGCCTTCCAAGCCAATAGCTCGGGTTCGATCCCCGATCGATGCATACGGGCTCGTGGTCTAGCTGGTTATGACGTCGCCTTCACACGGCGGAGGTCCTGAGTTCGAATCTCAGCGAGCCCATCACGGGCAGAAACCCTGTCTTGCCATGAATGCATTTCTCGTGACAGCAGGCTGGGAAAAGATCTCTCTCGTCTTACAAGGCGGTTTACCTTCTGGCAGAGAATGGATCTTCACGACCAAGTCCGGGAACAGATAATCCCGGAAAAACCCGAAAAAAGTTATTTTTTTAAATTGCAGCATCATATACAAGCCCGTCTTCTGCCCTTGAGGAATGGTAGCGGCGGAAAGATCCGCTCCAGGTAATACGCATGGTTCAGTTCCTGGCGTTCAATCGAACGAGGGGCCCTGAAATTTCTGAATCACTCTGAATCCCTCCAGGAATTGGTGTACCTGGGAGTGTGCTGCAGGTCAGGATCGCCCTAGTGCTTCCCGTCAGGTACGGCTGTGAGAAGTGGGGGGTGCCGCATTGTGATTCGTGTGGAGTGACCACCCACCTGGACTAGGGGGGTGGACTCACTTAAACTCTCCCCAAAAATTGTTCCGATGCTCATGAAAACGATCAAGATCGAGCGCAGTGATCCGGCGTCATAGCATTGGCAGATCAGTTGTACATACCCTCGTGGCATACAGGTGTCAGACACCCGATACGTGATCTAAGGTGTTCGATCCACAGATCCGCTCACCAGATCTCCCCTCCGGATCAAAAAAGCCACGAAGTAAGAATTTGATTATGTACGGTCTAAAATAGAAATTAACCTTAATTTAATGTTTTTTATGATGCAGACACTTTCACTCCACACGGTCATGCTTTATATGCCCCTATGTTGAGGATTGTAGTGGAGGTCAGGGGATCGGCATTAGGTACATCTGCCACATCGATCACTTACCTCCACCATACACCCTCAAAGCACCTTAACAAGACCCTTCAATGATGCCCGCAAAATGCGGGAAACCCTTGATGATACCTGGATGAGACCCTCATCCAGGCTTTTCTGGAATTCCTTATCAAGAACAATACATATGCCTTAAATTATCTGGGAAAGACCCTGTTTAGGGTAGCGGAGTGCGTTATGATCAATGTCCTCTTCGTGGATGATGAGCCTGATATCATCGAGGTTGCCAGGATATATCTTGAGAAAGACCCCGATATCAGAGTCACCCCGGCACATTCGGCCATTTCAGCGCTCGAAAAGATTCAGGAGATGTCGTTCGACGTCATCGTTTCTGATCATGAGATGCCTGACCTAGATGGGATTGCTTTTCTTAACAGGCTCAAGGGGGAGGGATTCGAGATCCCCTTTATTATGTACACCGGCAGGAGCAGGGAAAAGGTTGTAATAGAGGCACTGAATTCGGGAGCATTTTTCCTCCTCCAGAAAGGCGATATCAGTCCAAGGACGCAGTTTCTTGAGATGCATGATGTAATCCTCAAGGCAGTCGGAAAGCGACGTGCGCTCGAAAAACTGAGGGAAAGTGAAGAGAGGTACAGGACCCTCGCAGAATCGGCACACGATGTGATATTCATTCTTGATCCACAGGGTGTGCTGAAATATGTCAACACCTATGGTGCGATGATGCTCGGAAGGGAGCCAGGTCAGCTCGTCGGGAAAAAATTACCCGATTTCTTTCCTGTCGACATTGCACAGGAATTCGATACCAACCTGGAGACGGTGTATCGCTCGGGCACTCCGCTCTCTCATATCTCGCGGATCCCTGGGAAGCAGGATACAGTATGGCTTGAGACCTGGCTCGTCCCGCTCAGGGACCATGAAAACCGGGTTTTCGAGTTGATGGGACTATCCCGGGATATTTCGGAACGAATGGTCATGGAGGAGGCCATCAGGGCTTCTGAGATGAAATTCAGGACTCTCCTTGACCAGGCTGCCGATGCAATATTCATTACTGAACCCACCACCGGAAAAATCCTTGAGATGAACCGGCAGGCCCAATTGATCACCGGGGCATGTAAAGAGGAACTGGTCGGAAAAACGATCTCAGATCTCTTTGAAGCTGAAGACAAGGAAGCCTGGAAAAGGCATTTCCTTTCATCAGAGGATAATTCTACCACGATCCTTTCAGATGCCCATATCATCACCACTTCTCAAAAGGAGATCATGGTTGATGTTACCTGCACCTGTGTTGCCATCGGGCAGGATGCCTATAACCAGGTTGTAATCCGCGATATAACGGAGCGAAACCGGACCATGATGCTGTTGAAACAACAACAGCAACAGCTTGAGGCGACGAACAGAGAACTCGAGTCATTTGCATACTCAGTCTCCCATGACCTCCGGGCACCGGCCCGCGTAATCGAGGGTTATGCAACAATACTGCTCGATAAGTATGGGGGAGAAGTCAGGCCTGAAATGAAATATATCATCGAGCGGGTTATGACCGCCACAAAAAAAATGCAGAACCTTATTACTGATCTCCTGGGTCTTTCAAGGGTTAATAAGGCAGATTTCCGGTCTGAACCGGTCGACCTGACGTCCCTGGCCAGGGGCATTGTCAGAGACCTCCGGAGCGAAGACCCTGAAAGGGTCGTTGATATTTTCATTTCACCGGATATGACCCTACTAGGGGACAAGGCCCTCCTCGAAGTCATGCTCCGCAACCTCATTGAAAATGCCTGGAAATACACATCACGCAGAGATAACCCGAAAATAGAGATCAGGGAGGAAAAAGGCCAGAATGGAAGTCCTGTATTTGTTGTCATGGACAACGGAGCCGGTTTTGACGCGGTATCGGCGCAGGACCTCTTTGCCCCGTTCAAACGCTATCATTCGGAATCAGAGTTTTCAGGCACGGGAATCGGCCTTGCTATCGTTCAGAGGATAGTGCACCGCCATGGAGGAAAGATCTGGGCTGAAAGCCAGCCAGGAAAGGGTGCAGCTTTCTTCTTTTCATTTCCATGAATACCGGTTTCATGGAATACACGAAGGCATTGAGACTGACTGCCAGATGTTTCGTACCCTTCCCGGGTGAAGCAAGGTCCTTGTCATAGATCATCAAACATTCCCGGATCCAGGGTATCTGAAGATCCTCTATTGACACGGATGTCCTGAGTTGACCTCCCGTTCCTGGTTGTTTCCGGTTCAGTCTGTAAATTGGCCGCGGTCATACAGTCCTGTGAACAGGACTTCATCTATAAGGTTTCTCCATTTCCACAGAATTGTGCCGGCTATTGATGAAATGCAACGGAATATGGACTATTCCGTGCAAAAAATTCAGTAAAGGGACTCTTTGGTCAAAGATATCTCATTAAGGGTTAATGATGCGCCCGGGATGCGATAAACTGCCAGGAATGCTGCTATAGCGCCCAGGAGAACAGTGAGGACTGAGCCCCGGGAGAACAAGGTTGAGATGATCATTTGGACAATTAAACCATATTTGACGCAATAAAGAATGAAAAGAACCCTCTAGAATCCCAAAGGCGGAAGACCGAGGTGACCCGGTAATATGTGACTCCCCGGGGTTGATATGCGATATCCGCGGGAAGTTGGAAGATAAGGCTTTTGTATCCCGAAATGGATACGTTTGTTATGCCTGCGGTCTTGAAAGACCTCCGGACACAGAACCGAGTGTGGCAATGAAACCGGTATATTGTCATGTAGTCCTTGCAGTGGTTCTCCTGGCAGGATTCTTGATTGGGCCGGCACTGGCATCCCAGACGACCGAGTTCTGGGGTACGGTAACGGTTGACGGCAGACCCGCTCCGACTGGAGCCGTCATCGTGGCAAAAATAGACGGAAACGAACGGGGAGAGATTACCACCACGGTTCCCGGAGGATATGGCGGGATTGGTCCGAATGACGAACGACTCGTCGTCACTGCCGAGTCCGAAGACCTCTCCTCAACCGAAACACCTGAGATAGAATTTTATGTGAATGGGCGAAAGGCCCATGAAACCGGATATTTCCTTGAAGGAACACTCCAGGGACTGGAGATAACGGTTGGGGGAGAGGTCACGACGATGAACACACCCATGATAACAACCCCCTCCGTTCCCAGGAACACACAGAACACGGGAACAGCCGGCGACAGTTCAGACTTCCCGAGGTCCACTCCACGGGCTGTATCCACGGTCCTGACTGTAATGACCTCCAACCCTTCCAAACCTGTTTCAACCGCCCTCCAGACCCAGTCTGCCCGCCTCCCTACCCGTCTGCCGACATTGAAAAGCATGCCAACGACGGCGGTATCTGAACCTCTTGGAGCGGTCACCACAATACCCTCCCTGCCTTCGGGAAAAGGGTGGGTCTATGCAGCCTATGCAGGACTTGCCGTGGTAACCGTCAATCTTATCCTGGTAATAGCATTCTGGCTGTACCGCAGAGGAGTAAAACAACGGCCATGAACCCTCCTTACCCCGCGGAAACAGCCCGGAGCCTGCAAAGCACCTGAATAGCGATTCGATGGTAAACGGTGACCACGATCAATACCGGCCCGGCATGTCCCGAGGACGGCAAGTAGTTTTTCTCCCTATTGCTCATAATCACAGCCAATAAATAGTCATCAGAAAATAAGGATAGTATTGCACGGGAACGCACTCGTGATGTGTTCGCGGCGAAAGGAGCGATATAGTGGTAGATTTTTCAACCGCATTCAGTGTGAAGGCGAGTGACAGAATGCTTACGCACCAGGAACTGGTCCGTTCGATCCGTCTCATGGTGACCGATGAGTATGAAGCGGTTTCCATCTACACCCAGCTTGCCGAGTCAACCGATAATGAACTGGCCAGACGTCTTCTCATCGACATAGCAGATGAGGAGAGGGTCCATGCAGGGGAGTTTCTCAAGCTGCTGTCCGTCCTCGCACCTGATGAAACCGCCCTCTATGCTCAGGGTGCGGCCGAGGTGGAGGAGATCATGGCAACGATGGCTTCTTCCCCCCAAGGTCAGGAAAATGTGCCAGGAGCAACAATTGGATCGCTCAAGGAATGATGGAGGTGTGAACCGGAATGGACATTGCTTATCTCGGGCGGAATGATGCGCCCATATCAGCTGATACCTGGAAGACGATTGACTTTACCATGACTGAATCTGCCAAGACCATCCTCTCTGGCAGAAGACTTCTTTCCATCGAAGGCCCGTACGGCTTCGGGCTTAAGGCAGTCCCTCAGAATGATACCCAGTCCAAAAGCGGGGTGGCAACCGCATCATTCCTGCCCCTTTCCACGGTGAACGCAAGTTTCAGCCTTGGAAAAAGAGACCTTGCAGCATTCGAGCGCGAGACCCTCCCCCCCGATCTGGGGAAGGTTGCCGCTGCCGCCCTTGATGCAGCAAGGCAGGAAGAAAACATCGTCTACCAGGGTACTGGCGGGGTACCGGGCCTTATGACTGCCAAGGGGTCGGGTTCCCTGAAAATGGCCAGATGGGATACGGTTGGGAAAGCCGCCGATGATGTTATTTCAGCGATTAATATCCTGGACGATGCGGGGTTCCATGGACCGTACTGCATGGCACTCGCACCCAAGAGGTACAATCTCCTTATGAGGCGCTATCCCCAGGGAGACGGGACTGAACTTGCCCATATCGGGGAAATGGTAATGGCGGGGATTTATAAGGCACCTGCCCTTGGATCAGGAGGCGTGATCCTGGCATCGGGGCGGCAGTACGCTTCAATTGTCATCGGGCAGGACATGAGCGTGGGATATACCGGGCCGTCCGGTGAAAACCTTGAGTTCTTCATATCTGAAACTCTTGTGCCCTTCATCCGTTCCCCTGAGGCCATCTGCGTCCTGAAGGACCAGTAATCCATTTTTTCGACAAGTAATAATTTCAGCACCAATCATCTGTGTCTGGTTCCCGCTGGCACCTGATCATCGATCCAGCGTTATTTCAGATGTATTCGCGATTCATGGGAAGATACAGGACCGCTGGGAAGCAACTGGGATAAAAAGGGATCAGTGGACTTGACAAGATCCCCTTCAGGGCGATCTGCCTCGGAACCAGGATTCAACAGGGGAGTAATAAAAAAGCCCTATGAGTGAAAGGGTTCAGGGGAAAAACACCTGGATGCAGAAGGCAATAGCTCCTATGGCACATCCGATGAGTGCAAGAGGGAGGGTATAGTATTTAACAGCCCACACCTGGTCCTGGCCCGTCTCTTTCTGGATAACCCAGTAGAACGGATCAGTCACAAATGAAACGACACATGCCCCTGCACCGACCATGAGGACGAAGGCGAGGGGGTTCATGACCTTCACCAGGAGACTGCCGGCGAGCATCTGTGCGGTGACAATCGAGGTAACAATACGAGATCCCTGGGCGGTCTGGAGTAGCGCCGCGAGTGCAAATGGGATAAAAACCGCTGGGAGGAATGACGTCAGGAGGGGAAGGGCTTCGGAAGCAAATGAGCTCTGGGTTATCGCCATTCCCAGGGCACCCGCCCCGCATACGTCGAAAATGATGACACCTGCATGTTTTGCACCTAGGATGAACCCCTTGTGCCGCACCTCCCGGTGTGCAACAAGAAGGGCGGTGATCATCCCGACCAGCATGATCGCCTGAACGATCGAGAGATGGGACAGCGGGATGACGGTCCACCACAACGGGACTGAAAGGAGCATTGCTATCATAGGAGCCCATGCCCTCAGGTGGACCCTTGGACCGGTTGTCACCGGATCGTTTTCAGGAAGGGGTTCCAACACAGTGTCGGCTGTTCCAGATGTCTCCGTCGTGGAGACCTCGCCTTCCATATCCGGTATGGAAGCCCCACCGGTATGATCCTGCTTCCTCCACTTGTGCAGAGTAATTGCTATCAGAATGCCAAGGACGAAAAGGGCCACGGGGATGGCGACTGCGTCGTAGACCAGGGGAGAGAGGTTGAGGTCCAGGATTTCAAACATTGGATAAACGACAGGTGTGGGATAGAAGAACGACGTCCCGAGCGTGGCCGCGACAGCCGCTATGATGAGGATCCCGATTCTCTTTCTCTTGTCCGACTCAAGGTTGCCGACGAAAGGAGCCAGGATGATAAAAGAGGAGATGGGGCACGTAGTGGGTATCGCAAAGAAAAAACTGAAAATACCTGAAAGGACAGCGGAATTTTTTATTACCCTGCGGATATCTGAAACGAGGTCCTCTATCATACCCTGCTCCAGCAGGAGCTTGGCGATCACCGACCCGGCAAGGATGGGTACACCAAGAATCTCAAAGACACTGGCCATCCCTCCCACCGCCATGCTGATGGCTGCATCGGCGGTATTTCCCATGATGACGCTGAAGACGATGGCTCCTGCGGTGAGGGTGAAAAACGCGGGTATACGAAACCTGAGCCCTATTATTGCGATGACGATGAGGAGTGCAAAAAAAACGAGGATTGAATTCATACTGTATCAGTCCACTACATTCAGTTAGTATCATAGAAAATGGAAAGCAAAGTGGTTAAAGGTGCCGTGGAACGAATTTATAATCTTTTTCCTCAGGATACCACACTTTGGATATGCCCATCAGGAACCCCTCTGAAAAGTCTGTTTTTCGTGGAGATCCGGCTTCGATATCGTTTCTTGGTCCTGGGACGGCAGACCGGCGAGGGCCCTGTGCCCATACGTGCGGCCTGGGATCAGAATGGTGCAAACGAAGGATTTCCTGTCAGGTGAGACGGATATGGCATGCCCTTTCAACTAATACTGACCTTTCGGTTGAATACTGCCCTTTTCGAGAGTTATGTATTAGTGGAATGCCTGTGAAACGATAGATATGGGTTTTCGTTCAAGCACTCTTCCGGGTATCGGGACAAAATATGAGATTTCGACTGATAAAGGGGACACCGTTGCCATATTTTTCATGAAAAACGGGAATATCCAGATGTATAACCTTCCGAAAAATGCTGCAGCCCCCTGTGTCGCCGAACTCTCCGCATCCGAGGCAAGGAGACTCGGGAATATCCTCTCAGGCGCTATCATGGAAGCTGACAGGGAAAGTGTCGAGATTGCCTTTTCAGCCCTTTCGGATCTGAGGATCAGCGTCCATGCCTACATGGTCCCGAAAACGATGACCGGACAGACCATCGAGGGCCTCTCGATCAGGGCAAAAACTGGCGCCACGATCATCGCAATCTCACGCGGGGCGCAGAACGTCATCAACCCTGCCCCCAACTTTGTATTCGAGCCAGGTGATGCGATGGTTGTCATCGGCGAGTCTGACCAGTTAAAGACCTTCGAACGAGAATTCATGGTGTCGTAATGGAAGGGGTTGTCCTCGCTCTCTTTGTCTGCTGCATCCTGGCCCTGGTTACAAAGAAGCTGTCGCTGCCTACCATCCCGTTCTACATCATAGCAGGACTCATCCTCGGAAAAAGCGGGCTCCAGATAGTGGGCCAGAACGACGTTTCCGAATTTCTCACCCAGCTAGGGCTGATTTTCCTGTTGTTTTTCATGGGCCTCGAGATCAAGCTCGACCGTATCATGAGCAACCAGTCGGCCATCGTTAAAAGCGGCCTCATCGACCTCCACATCAACATGCTCATCGGGATTGCGGCAGCCTGGGTCCTGGGATTTTCTCCTTTTGACTCCCTTGTTGTGGGCTTTGCCTTTTTTATCAGCAGCACGGCCATGACGGTAACGGCGCTCGTCGAAAACCGGAAGCTCCTGAACCCTGAGTCCGAAACCATTGTGTGGCTCATGGTCTTCGAAGACCTCGTCCTCATCGCCTTTCTCCTTGTTTCAGGCTCGGGCGGGGAAAACCCATTCCTCCTCCTCGGAGAGATCCTTGGAGGATTCTTTATATTCTATCTTATTGCCCGGTACTGCAAGCCACAGCTGAAGGCGATCCTGAAACGGGATGATGAACTCCCTGTCCTCCTCACGTTCTCCCTTGTACTGGCCATTGCATATACATCCATTGCTCTTGGAATCCCCGAGTCCCTCATGGTCATAGCGTTTGGAGTAACCCTTGGCGCTACTGATCCCGAGGCCTTCGAAGTCCATGCAAGGCCCTTCAAGGATGTATTCCTGGTCGTGTTTTTTGTTTTTTTCGGTGTATCCGTGGATTTTACGGGAGGAGTGCCCCTTGGTGCCATTATCGTCATCAGCCTCCTTGCCATAGCAAGCAAGTTCCTTTCCGGAATGCTGACCGGGATCGTCATTCACAAGAGCGTATATTCAGGCGTGGAGATTTGGGCAAATGTCATAGGCCGTGGTGAGTTTTCCATTGCTATTGCTGCACTCTACGGGTCTGCCCTTGTTTCAAGTACGATAGCAGCCATCGTCATCATCACATCTATCGCAGGATCATTCATCGCCCGGTACAGTACCCGGATCAACATCGCCCTGAAATCATCAGGGATCATCCGCCCTTCCACCCCACAGGGATGAACTGGAGGCCCTGGCACATCAGGACCTGCCTTTTTTATAAGCTACATGAGAAAGCCTTAATCCATTGTCCAGGGATAGACCCATATGATGACACCCGTCGACATGGTCCTCCCCGGATGCATTGCAGTATTCCTTGTCCTGGGGATCACCTGGTGGGTGATGAGGACCGAGGTCCACCGGGGGGAGACCGCGTTCCTGGTATCGTGCGCTGTGGCCGCTGGTGCTCTTGCCGGTGGAATCTCCCGGGTCATCCTCGCAGCAGTGCTTGCAGCCATCGCAGCAGGTGAGACGGGTGATGATATGGCGGTCGCGGTCCTGCTTATGGGGATCATAACCATTGCGGTTGTTGAGGAAGGGATGAAAATGGGTGGAGTGGCACTCTTTCACCGGCACCTGGACGAAATTGAGAACGGTATTGTCTATGGGATAGCGATTGGGTGTGGCTTTGCCCTCACCGGGATCGTACTCATGCCCCTGATTTCAGGTACCGTGACTGAAGGTACTCTCCCTGAACTCCTGTTCACCGTCCCTGTCATTGCCGTTGTCCAGACCGTGACTGGTGGAATGGTCGGGCTTGGGCTCGGGCGATCTCTTTTTCCTGTTGGAAAGTACCGTTGGAAGGCCCCTGTACTGCTTTTATCCGGTGCTGTCCTACTTCATGCCCTTCTTATCTCGACATTGACCGCCAGACAGGTCATGAGCCCGGACCCTGACATTTCAATGGTCCTTTCAGTTATTATTCTCCTGTGCGGGGTCCTGTCTGTAGCCATTCTTGTATGGCTGGACCACCGCGTCAGGCTGTATGATATCGGGGGTATGGTCCGCGGGAAAGCACTCCGGTAATACTGGTTGAGTTTCGTGCACGTTATTCCGGATTCGGGAGGATCTCACTCCTCACGGTGAAAAAAACCGGCCCCCTGACGTCGATCTTCTTCTTGTTGTCGGTGATGTACCTCATTGCATGGTCTGCGATCTTCAGGTTGACATCACTCGGGAGTTTTGCCATTTTAACCTGCACCGTGGTACCTGTCCCACACCGTGCCGCTTCCTCGACCCGCGAGGCAGCCAGTGCAGCCACGCTCGAAAGGAATGAAATATCCGTCCTGATACCCTCGCTCCTGATCGAAGCCCACTTCTCCTGGTCCGGAAGACCGAGGACTGAGCCCTGGTAAACAAATACTTCGTTCATGCATGCCGGGCCGAGCAGTTTTGCTTTTTCCTCATGTTCTTCCACGAAGACTCTGGTCATGTGTCCTCCAAGTGAGCCCTCCCATGCGGTGAACGAACAGGGCCCGACAGCGTCAGCATGGTCGCGGGCAGCCGTTTCAATGGCAAGGGCCATAACCCTGCCCCCTGGTGACCCGGACTCCTCCCTGAAGGTTATGGAACGGGCGATCTCTATGTCTGAAAAGGACCTCGGGAAGAACTGGGGATACACCATCTGTCTGACATCGGAGGCACCATGGATGATCATGGCCAGGCGCTCCACACCGAGGCCGAGGTTCATGACCGGGATGCCTATACCGTACTCCGCAAGGGCGGAGGGTGAGTACATCCCGAATGTTGCAACTTCGACCCAACCATGGGTCGGATGCCTGGCATATACCTCGGTCTGGCTTCCGGGCATGTAATACTTCGACCGTTTTTCATCAGGCCTGAATGAGAATTCTGAGAACCCAAATGCTGAAAGGAGGGCTTCAGAGACGGCCTTCCCCTCATCATTGGTGATATCCTCGCCAGCGACGATACAGGAGGCTGAGTGGTAGGTCGTGAGCCTGGTCGGGCCCTCGGCCTGTTCCCTCCGGAAGCACCGGTCGACCGAGAAAAGCCTTATGGGGACCGGAACCCGTTCCCAAATGGATGAAAGGGTCAGAAACCAGCCGCTTGTCATGTGAGACCGGAGTGTTGTCCGGGATGACTCGGGTGCAAGGGCCCTGAACTCGGGAAACACCTGGTCAAGGACCTGGACCACCCGTGCATCATCCGTTTTCAGCACGACCGATATCTCGTGGACGAGGTCATCACCGTCTATCGTCCCTTTTTTGTACTTGTGAAGTGTCTCCCGTAAACCCTCTTCTTCGTCCGGAGACAACTGCCGGCCGGTAATCTCTCCAACCCTGCTCAACTGCTCCCTGCCAATACCGACATTAGGTCTGGGCAGTCCCCCCACGTAGAATACCCGGTCCAGGACAGCCATTGCTTCCGGTCCGAACTGGCGGTACACTTCCTGTTCCTCGATGAATACCGGGTTTGATCCCTCGTCAAAGCCCATAGCAAGGTAGGTGTTCCTAAGCCGGCTGATCGTGTCAAACACCGGGTGTGGCACTGCCCTGCGATAGGTGCGGCAGGGGTAACGCATGTCCTGGCGCGGGGGGGTCAGGACACCCGGGCCCTCGTGCCAGGCTTTTTCAAAATCCTCCCGTGTTCTTTTTCGGTACGCTTCAGTATCAAACCTCATCCCAATCGCTCCAGACAGACCACGCGGGAAGGTATGTTCTCATCTCTGACCCTGTATCCCGCAGATATCGCCACCGATTCCGCAAAACAACGGACGCGCTCGTGGGCTGGCATATGGTCGCGTGTTAAGCGGTTTCGACTGTATCCGAGATACATATATCCCTTCACCTCGACGAATGTGGCCCCTGAGTCCCGTATCATCCTGGCATAATGGTGTGCGTCATGGTCGTTAATCCCCTGTACCAGGGTAATACGGACCGCGGAACGCCGGGATGACAGAACCTGGAGGCTCTCCTGGATCCTGTCCCAGTAGTCCTCACAAGGGCGTGCAATCATGTGGTATGTTGAGCGGTCCGGGGCGGTAAGGGAGACATAGGTCTGATATGGGCTGCACTGTTCGAGTATATCAGGGTTCGTCCCGTTCGACACCAGGAACGTCGTACAGCCACTCCTGTTCAGGAGGTTGACAAGCCTTGGGAGTTCCCGGTACAGGGTGGGCTCTCCTGAGAGGGATATGGCGACCTGGTTTGGATGGCTGGCTTCATTGAATCGCTCCGGGCTCACGCCATGAGATGGTTTATACCCTGCCAGAGCCTTCTTCTGGAGCTTGGTAAGGGATGCGAGAATGGTCTCCGGTGCACACTGCTCCTCTTCGTTGACCTCGTGTTCCATCGCCCTCCAGCAGAACAGGCAGCGATGGTTACAGGTCAGCGTGGGAGCTATCTGTGCACAGCGATGGCTTGCGATACCATAGAACTGGTGCTTGTAGCACTGGTCGCCACCGATAAGCGCCCGCTTGCACCATAGACAGGGTTTGAGCGCCGCGGATGACCGTTCGTCAAAAAAAAGGTAACCCTGCCGTCGGAGCCGGTCACATCGATCTGACGGCATCGATCCCCAGCGTCTCAAGGACGGTTTTCAGGGTTATCTGCGAGGCGAGGACAAGTGTCAGACGGGCGTCCCTCTCCGCGCCATCTGCTTTGAGGACCGGTTCAGCATGGTAGAATGCGTTGAACAGGTCCGCGAGGTCACGGGCATACGTTGCAAGGTATGCCGGTTTCAGGTCGGTGATAACTCTCTCAAGGATATAGGGGAACTTGCCGATCTGTTTCGCAAGTGCAACCTCGGTAGGCATCGAAACCCTGGAAACGGTTTTAAACTCCCCTGCCTTTTCAAGGATGCTGCACGCCCGGGCGTGGGCATACTGGATATAGGGGCCGGACTGACGTTCAAAGTCCAGTGCCTCGTCCCAGTCAAAGACCGTCGCCTTCTCGGCAGATACCTTTACGATATCGTACCTGATGGCGGCTATGGCAACCGAAGCCGCAATCTTCTCCCGCTCTTCATCCGGGAGCTCGGGCCTCCGTGTCGTGACCTCCTGGAAGGCCTTCTTTTTGACCTGTGTAATCAGCTCATCCGCTGAAATGAACTTCCCTGCCCGCGTGCTCATCGAACCTTCAGGGAGTGAAACGAACTCAAAAAAGACGATTTCAGGTGCTTTTTCTCCGAGGAGCCGGAGTGCAGCCGAGAGCTGCGCCCCGATAAGCTTGTGGTCGGCACCAAGGACATCGATCATCCGGTCAAAGTTTCTTCCTTTCCAGATGTGGTATGCAATGTCCCGTGCAGCATAGACCGTGGTCCCATCACTCCTGCGGAGCACGTAGCTCTTTTCGAATCCGCATGAGGTGAGGTCGAGGTTGAGGGTCTCTTCGTGCCGGCACTCAGGAAGCCTGTCGAACCTCGCGATAACCCGGCCCGTATCACCGTTCCTGATGAAGTCACTCTCCCAGACAAACCGGTCGTGCTTCGCATTGAGGTCATCGAGCGTGACCCTGAAGCCTTCAAGGCATAGGGTCACGGCAGCGCGAAAATGTCGTACGGTATCCGGGTCCCCGGCTTCGACGAGCTGCATGAGGCGGTCGACCTCGGCTGTCAGGGATGGGTCTTCCTTCAGGTCGCGGTTGGCATCGATGTAGACCGACGCAACATGGTGGTCTCCCTTTTCCCGGGACTCGAGAGGCATGTTGAACCTGTTAAAACCCCAGACCACGATGGCAATCTGGCGCCCCATGTCGTTTACATAGTACTGGACTTCGGTTTTTCTGCCCGCCTTCCTGAAACAGCGTGCAAGGGTGTCCCCGATGACTGTGTTCCTTATGTGTCCGACATGGAGGGGCCCGTTCGGGTTGGCGCTGGTATGCTCCAGCACCGTCCTCTGCTGACTGGCCCCGAGATACCCGAATTCCGGTTTTATGGCTGCTAATACCGCCTTGTCCGCATAATCATCTGTAAAACTGAAGTTGAGGTACGGGCCGGAAACCGTGACGTCAGCCCCTGCCTCAGATTTTATCCTGTCCCTGATCTGTGTGGCGATTTCAGGGGCGATCTTCTGAGGTGCGGCCTTTCTCTGTTTTGCAAGGGAAAATGCGATGGTTGACGCCAGGTCGGCATGTTCACCGCCTTCAGTCAGGAATGCGTCGTCAGATCCCGTCTCATCGGTGAGGATCCCTGCGATCAGGCTTAGTCGTTCATTGAACATCAGAATCCCGTCCTATACCTGAGAATTGCGGCGATACCGCCGAATGCCGAGTACAGGATTGAACCCTCCTCGAAGTCATCCGATATAATCTCAACCTTTGCATTACTACCGTCAGCGAGAAGGGTGAGCTCGTCGACGATGTCGGACTCCGAGTTAACACCGAGCGGGGAGGAGCACGACGGGCAGTTGCCATGGTCCAGGGATGCCGGGTCCTGTCCGAGTCCTGTCTCAACGGTTTTCTCAATTGAATAACCGCATGCCCCACATACTACCTTTATCCGCGACTTTCTCAGCCTGGTCGAGAGCAGGAGTATATCAACCGCGCCGAGTTCCAGGTTCTTCCTCACGCTGGCCTCGCCGTAACTGGCCAGACTCTCTTCTTTAACCAGTTCCTTTAAGAAACGGTCCATTATGGCCTTTTCCTTAATGACTTCCTGACCTTTCAGGGCGTCCTTGGCTGCGTCCACGAGTTCCGAAAGACCACTTTCATTAGTGTAGGCAACATCGAACAGTCCGATTAACCTTTTCTGTACCTCGTGGTGGAGGTATGACCCGGCTTCAAACTCCTCCTTGGTCGGGCTCGGCCCACCGATAAGCAGTCCCTTGAACCTCTCGAAAAAGTCTTTCTCTGCAAGGAAGGCGTTGCTTGACCGCTCGCCGACCTTCACATAGAACTCGTTGATGGCGATCTCCCGCAACCTCTGGAACCTGACGCTTGACTGCCCACCCTTTCTCTGCTTTCCGGGCACGGTTGAAGTCGCCCCCCCGATGGGGTCGATCCGGTTGCCTCTGAGAAACCCCCAGTAGGCCTCTCTCCTGTCAAGGACGAGCAGCCCATACACAAACTTCTCCTCGAGCATCTCTTTGAGGGGTTCCAGCTCAAAGTTGGAACTACACCTGTACATGTAGAGGTTAAGCGGCTCAGGTGGGTCGATGATCGTGCACTCAAGGTCGGTGCGGTCGCCTCCTACGTTGATGGTCCCACAGAATACCGCCATACCGTTTTCCGGGGGCTTCTTGTAATATTTCAACCGCGAGAGGATAGAGGAGATGGCACTCTGGACGTTCGTCCTCGTCTGCTTGCTCTTGATATTTGAGCACTGCCCGAACTCATCGCGGAGCTGCGCGGTAACATCGTAGATCTGCTTGTCTGGTGGAATGTAGAGGGATATCAGTTCAGTTCCGCTGCCCTCCTTGTTCTCGAGTCTCTCGAGAACCTTCTTGAACTCATACCGCTTCCGGGCATCCCCGTGTTCCGCTTCTGCCATTCCCGTCACCACTATATGAAAAGCTTATAGACCTTCGTGCCGCGCACGCATAAAGGTGAGCATACGTGAACCGATGGCGGCGTCAACCTCACCATCGATGCCATGGGTCCCATTGAACAGCACGAACTCCTTCGGACCATTAGCAGCCGAAAAAAGTGCCTCGCCTTCAGAAAGTGGGATCACCGGGTCCTTCTCCGAATGGAAGATTACGACCGGGCGCGGGCTGATGAGCGGAACATAGACTTCGGGGTCAATAGAGAGAAGAAATGTCCGGGCATCGCCGGTATATTCCTCTCCGAGGCGTCCGAACCCCGATGTGGAAATCCCGATATATCCAGCTGAATCAGGGTCTGTTGCAGCGGCAACTGCGGCATAGCGACCGCCGTTACTGTCTCCCATGTGCAGAACCGGGACCCCGAACCGCTGGGAAAGGTACTTCCGGGCTTGGATCATGTCACATACGCTCTGGTAGTATTGCGGGACCTTTCCCTCCCCGAAGGCAGTGAAATCAGACTCAGGGTCAAGGGGGTGACCTGGGGTTTCACCGCCGTTCCCTCTCACATCAAGTACGAGGAGGGCATACCCCTGGTCTGCATACCAGCGTGCACGGTCTCCATGGCTTTCCTTTTTTACGCCGGCACCGGGAGACATGACAAGCCCCCCGGCAGGGTGGGCCGGTGTTCCCATGAGAGCGTAAAAACGGTCGTTTCCAGATGAAAAGGTGAGTCTGGAAAGGGTGGAATTCCCTGATATCAAGAGCATGGACTCATCGACAGAATATTCCGGGCAGGAAAGGGTCACTATTCCGGAACTGTTCACCACAAAATCAGGCAGGTCTTTCGGTGGAGATGTACAGCCCGAAATGAACAGGGTTATCCCGAGCAGGAGGACCAGGCAGGTGCAGGTCTTCATGGCCGGACACACCTGTAAAAAACACATATTGTTTTTGCATCCGAAATCCGCCCGTCAAGGATCATCTCCCTTATCTCCGGGACTGGTACCCGCAGGGTCTCGATAACCTCGTCGTCATCGGGCAGAAACTCGTCCGAGGGTGTGAGGCCATGTGCCTCGAAGAGGAACAGCCGTTCGTCGGTGAAACCGGGTGTTGTCATGACTGACCCCCTGGGGACCAGGGTGGTGGCCCGAAATCCCGTTTCTTCGATCAGCTCCCGCCTTGCACATTCATCCGGCGACTCTCCTTCGTTTATCGTCCCCGCAGGGGCCTCGAGGATCCATTCGCCAACCGCATAACGGTACTGGCGGAGCAGGAGGCACTCACCGGCATCGAATGGGAGGACGACTACGGCATCACCCGGGTGGATGACTACTCCCTCCTTTTTCCTGCCGTTGGGGAGAAGAAATTCTTCCTTCTCGACCCAAAGCCGCCTTCCACGGTATAACTCAGTCATTCCCCGTTTTCATCTCCCTATCTGAAACCGGCAACCTTGTGGAGCTGAACCTGCAGACGGGCCGGCAGGCGGTTATTAGCCAGATATGTGGCAGTCTCATGGACATCTGATCCCCATACCGGAGAAAGGAAAACCTCTCCCCGGATCTTCCGTGATATTATGGTCTCACGGGCGAATTCACAGTCCGTCCTGTCTGCCACGACGAACTTGACCGAGTCCGTTCCCCTGATGTCGTCAAGAAGGGACAGGTCGCTCTTCATCCCTGATGAGGGGCACTTTACATCCATGCAGACGGTCGCATAGGACAGGACCGGTTGAAAAGGTATAGTCCCGTTCGTCTCTATTTCCACTTCATACCCCCTCGCCTTCAGGGATTTGAGGAGTGGCAGGAGGGATCCCGTCTGGAGGAGCGGTTCACCGCCGGTAATGCATACACGGGGGTTCCCGGCATGTTCGACTGCATGGAGGACTTCGTCAGGTGAGGTGTCAGTCCCTGAAAAATCCCTTGAAGCGGGCGTATCACACCATGAACAGGCAAGGTTGCAGCCAGATAGACGGATGAAAGTGCAGGGATAGCCCTGGTTTCTTCCCTCCCCCTGCAGGCTTGTGAATATCTCATTCACCTTCATGCACGAGTTCTGCATAACAGTTCGGTGATTCCCATACCCTGATCTTGTCAATACTAATGTCGCGGCCTTCTCCCGAGCTTTCCATTGTCAGCGCTTCCCTGATAAGCAGGGCAAGCAGCTCGCTTGTCGGGTCCCCGGGTGTGGTAAGGACCTGTTGAAAGGGCTGCAACGCCGCAACCATCGGGTCCTCCCTGTTCAGGATTACCTGGTGGTCGAACTGTTCCACGAGTTCTCTGATGGTGTTATAATCAAAGAGAATCTTATCTTCATGGGAGATCTCTCCGGACATCCAGACCTCGACCTTCCACCGGTGGCCATGGAGCCTGGCACACTTCCCCTCATAGTGAAGCAGCCGGTGGCTAGCGTCGAAGGAAACCTCCTTGTAAATCCGGAAGCGCATCCTTAACACCTTTGAGGTGCGGGATATAAGATTATTATCCATGGGGATACACGTATACAGTCAAGCGGCGGGTATGAGGGAATATATAAATTCTTTCCGCGCGTCTGATCATATCTCAGATCGGGATCTCCCCGCTTTCAAAAACACGAAAATTGAGGATATTTCATGGGACAGGGTAAATTCGCAGCGAGAAAGCTGATTCGCGACTCAAAGAAGTTCCGGTGGAGCGACCCCAATGTCGCACGCCGCCTTGATCGGCTTGACCTCAAGTCAGACCCCCTGGAGGGAGCTCCGCAGGGCCGGGGGATTGTCCTTGAGAAGATCGGAGTT
>CASGHA010000016.1 GCA_949319355.1 uncultured Methanospirillaceae archaeon
CAGCCCGGGGATGACCAGCGTCCGGTGCCTGACCAGGTTTTCGGGGCGGTACTCCGCGATTGCGGACGCGATCCGGTCAGGGGTCAGGTGCTTGCCAGCTACCGCACTCTCAACCGAGAGCCCTCCTGTATCGATGACCATGAGGTAACAGTCCAGGTGACCTGACTTGACATCGGACTCGACCGTGAAAAAGGTCAGGGCGTAATTCGTGGTCACGAGCACCGGTGAATCAGCATCTGGTGTCCCACAGACCCGTATTCCCGGCTCCACCGAGACAGGCTTCCTCGGGTCGGTATACAGGTTGAAACGCCAGATAAGGGCGGGAAGGAGCACCCAGCCTGAAAGGCTGTGCATGATGAGGAGATCGGCATATCTCGTCATGAGCATCGACGCGGTGTATGCCTCCTTCCATTCTGATCTCTCTCCGGACAGTTCAGCGCTGCAGTAAACAGAAAGGGGTATGGCGAGGAGCGGGAAACCGAACTCCTCTTCCCCGCCTCTGAACACCGAGGTCCTGATACAGGAAAAGGCGTCCAGGGATTTTGGGAGATGGTGTTCATTTCCTGTCCCGGGGTCAAGGACAATGTCCCGGACTCCCCATTCCCTGATGGTCCTCGAAAGGGACCCAAGGAGGGAGAGGTCCCCGGGTGCTGAAACAACCAGGGGACAGGAGTACTTCTCCGCGAGATGGGCCATGTCCTTCCAGTTCGCCTGGGTAGCGGCATAAATGAGGGGGCGGGTCCCGGGAACTGCCCTGATCCCCGATTCCATGACGTCCGGGTCAGGAGAACAGAGGACCAGGGGAAAATTCCCGGCAGCAGCAACGGTATGGACGCAGTCCCTGAACCGATCAGGGTCACCTGTAACTGAACGGACCGCAATGGCGTCGAGCGTCAGTTCCCGCCCGATATACGAGTAGGAAAATGATTCGATACGCCTGACACGTCTGATTAGCTCCTCCTCATTCAGGCTGTCATCGACGTCAATGGCGATAGCCGTCGGGTTGTGATAGGAAAACTCATGCCGGTACTGAACCTGTTTGCCACCAATCACCGAGGTTTTTTTCCCGTTCCCGAATGTTACGGCCCGTACCGGGGGAGCGAGCAGGACTTCGAGCCCTGAAAGCTTTTCCTCGCTGCCTGGCCGGTACAGGGGGAGGCATGCAGACAGCACCGTCTCCCCATTAACGACGCGGGCGGCAAAAGCCATGCAGTTCGCCTCGCCGCACTCGCCGCACGATGTATCGGGGAGCAGTCGGTATACATCGACCGGGCTTAGTTCACGGATTCCCTTTCGCTTTTTCTTCTCAGTCATCGCCATCACGGGATCCTGGCCGAGACCCAGTCGGGATACTCACCTGGCTTTGCATCGGCTGCCCTTGACCTGTTTTCAAGGACCGTACGGACCGTCTGGACCGCGCCCGGGTGCATCATGAAGAGGAGGTCGACACCGGCAGCGACAAGGGCAAGGGCGGTCACCGTCTCCCAGATGGGGCCCCGTATCTCCTTCTGCCCATACTCAGGCGGAAGGTCCATCCAGGCCTCGCGTGCCGCCCAGGCATTCGTGGCAGCCGAGACCGTCGGATGGGAGAGCTCATGGTCGCCCATAAGCGCTGCCATCCGTGCCCTTTCGTGGATGGTAAACGAGTACTCAAGGCCATAGCCGAGGGCCGCGGTTGTCAGGTCCATCGCGATGTCCCCAGGTGGCAGGAACGAGTAGAGCCGGCGGTTCAGCTCTTTTGCACTGTTCAGGTCGAGCCCGGTGAATGCCAGGACCGCATGACCATGGTCGCGTGCGGCGGACGCAACCGTCCCGAGCGTCCCTGCACTGGACATGTCCAGGGTCACCGAGTTGAAGAGAAGGCGTTCCCCCTCAGCCGACTCGGCGACCTTCTGGAATACGCTTGCGTCCTTGGCAGGGTCACCGCTCCCGCCTATCACCAGCGGGACGTCAACTGCCTGGAGGACGTCCTCAACCGTCCGGGCAGCCTTCTGTGGTGAGACATCCCCCTGGAGAGGGTCGGTAGATATGAGGTGGACGGTCACCATGTCTGCTCCGAATTTTTCTACGTTTATTTTTGCCCATTCCACCGGGTCATTCCGGGCGTCCCCGATATGGCCGACGAGGGCCTTTGGCATCGGCACTTTCATGTCAAAGACATCAAGCGAGATGATCGGCATGGCGGGCTTGTCATCTGCATGGTACAACGCAGGGGCAGCCGACCCGCCTATTGTAACCGGGGCACGCCGGGAACCACCCTCAGCCGCCGATGCTCCGAGCACGACCTCCCCTACCCTCCCCGGCCATGTCTCACGGCGGGGTTGAAAAGAATACGGATGCAGGGCTTCTGGTCTTGTTACAGGGGTCTTTTCCACAGTTGCCGGTCCGTCCAGGTAATTGCCCTGGCCAAGGACAATCTCAAGCTCGGCAATATCGATGCTGACATTCTCCAGTTCAATCCTCCCGCTCTTGTCCAGGAGTTCCAGGAGGAGCCGGGAAAGAGTCCCCGCAACGGGCTCATCCCGGGCTGGGACCTTGTCATGCATTTTCAGGTCCTCCTGCGTGGATCATCGGGTCTTCGTTCGATGATGACCCGTTCAGCAGTGATCCTGGCATTTTTCAGGACAAGGGTGATTCCCCCTGCCCTGATTGGCAGCTCGGAAAGTCTCAGCACCGTTTTTTCCTGTTTCCTGTCCTTGTCCTGTTCCCTCCCGGAATCCGGTTTCCACCTTCCGGTGACAGGATGCCCTGTCTTTTCAAGGAATGCTTTCAGTTCGCCTACTGATAGCGCGTCCTTTTCGGTGGCAATACGGTCGGCAAGCCCGTCCGGGATGTACTCCCTGACCCTTTCAAGGACCTCCCCTGGCATCCAGACGACCCTTCCATAGCCGCCGTCAGCCTGGAGAAAGCGGGAGGACCGCATGTACTCGATCGATATCCCGTGAAAACCGCTGACCTGCCGGCCGCCAGCAGTTGAATCTGCCATCGTTGAAAAGGGGATGCCGTTTACGGCCGGGCCGCGGAACCCCCGGTGTACGACCGCGATACCGTCAACCTCCGGAATGTAGAAGGCGATCCCTTCGAAACACCCGCACGAAGTGTGAGGGAATTCGAATGCCGAGTAGAGACTGACCCGCTCGACCTCGCCCATCGATCGTTTCCTGGCAATCTCGTTGATCCCTTCGTATTCTCCTGTTTTTTCATTAAGGCAGGCCCCCTTGGCTATCCCGAATATCGGGCCTTTCGGGTCGATGCCGGCTGCAGCCCTTCCGTCAAACCAGCTGATGGCCCCGCAGTTCGCATACCTTTGCGGGGTAATCACACAGACATGAGTCGGAGCGAAGGACTGGCACAGGGCACAGCCATAGAAGGTGTCCACGTCCTCGTCAAGGAGGCCACGGGCACGGGCGTCACGGGTCTCGTACCTGCTGACCGCTTCGTCCAGCATCTCCCGGACCGTATCAGGGTCGCTGATCCATGTCACCTGCATCGCTTCGATGATGGGCAGGTCATCCCTGAACAGCCGGATGAGGACCTGGCCAAGATACCTGAATGAGTTGAGTCCTTTTTCAAAGGAACGGCGTGACAGACGCATCCAGATCTCGTGCCGCTGGTTGAGGTGGACAAAACCCTCGACATAGTTGAGGAACTCGTGGATGCGGCGTTCCAGGACGCCTTCAATGTCTTCCTCCAGTTTTTCCCCGGAGATCTCAACGAGGACCCCGACAGGGTGGCTCATGCCCGGGGCGAGAGCATCGAGGTCGGGTCCCAGAACACGGATCTCTCCGTCCACCACGTCACCGGCAGGCCGCACCCGCACGATCTCCCACTTGGCATCCGCCTTCGGGCCACCAAGTTCGAGTTGCATGTCATTGCGTCTGATCCGCTCGCCCTCAAACATAAGGCCGACCTCAACAGGGAATGTATCGGAAGCCATCTCTCACCGTCCAATGACCCTTGTCGTTTCACTTATCATTTCGAGCCACTCATGGTGCGCGAGGTTGGCAAAGGACCAGGAGGCCTGGGGGTGATAGTAACGGTCCAGTGCGACCGTGATAAGTGCCGGTGCACCGTTTTTAAGGCCTGATAGCAGCGTCCACTCCATGCCATACGGAAGTCCGATGATGAATACGAGATCATGAGGACCCTTCCCATCCACCCCGGCCCATGCCGGGTCAGAAAGGCGGTTCGCGCAATCGGTTGCAGGTATGGTCGAATCTGGTGAAAGCCCGCGTTCCCGACAGGAAAGGACTGCCTTTCCAGAGGCTACGAGGGAGATACCTGCTTTTTGCGCGAGGAAAATCACAGCGTTCAGCGCCTCATCAGCCTCTTCCGGATCCCGTGACCCCTGGTTGCCAACGAGCATGAGGGGGTGGCGGGCCTTTTTCAGGAGGGCTGCAAGGACCTGCGGGCCTTTGATGATGCCTGCCTGCCTTGTCCCGCAGGTCTCAGCGGTCTGCCAGGGAGCTGGACGTGTCACTTCGGTTTGCCTCCTTTCACCCGGCGACCCTTCGGTTCGAGCAGGGTCGGGTCAGGGACCGGTTGTTCCTTCCACCCGTGTGCCTCCAGGTGGGCCCATATCTCATCCTTGAAGGTCAGGGGAACATCAGCGGGGTTCCGTATGAACAGGTGGATATCCCCGGGCATGGTCCCGTACAACCGTCTATGGAGGTCGATGTAATGGGTGCACTTGATCGACCTGCCCCGGGTCGTGTCATTAGGCCTCATGGAGAGTTTTGCGACCAGGACCATCGCTTCTTCAGCCGTTTCAGCCGCGACAAAGAGGTGTTCCGGGACGGGGCCGATGCAGACCTCCTCTCCGGTACGGGCGTCGTTCACCTTCCAGTCATCCGGATGGTCGGCCCGCCCAAGGAGCATGCGCCGGTACTTCGATCCATGCGGCCCGACGATGACGGGTATCCCCAGTCGCCAGAAACCACTTGCAATCGCCGCAGCTTTCTGTGACATCGCGCCCCAGGCCACCCCTACGGCACCCACCCTGTTGTGTACGTAATCTGCAATCTCCTCGTAGTTGCCGTCAAGTTCCCGTTTTGCAAAGATTGCAGCAATTTTGATCGCCGCTCCGGAGATATGAGCGTTGGAGACGCATGAACCGACGTTGAGGACCCCCCCAGCTTCAAACTTCCCTGAAAATTCCTCGTAGAGGGTTTTTCCCTCGTCGTTCCTGTACTGACCTGCAGTAATCGCGGCACAGCCTGACGTGCACACGATGAACCGCCGGCGTGCGAACTCCCGGCACATGGATGCCAGTTCCGAACCCCCGCGGGGAAAATTGGAACATCCCACAAAGGCCACGATGCCAGGTATCTCTCCAAGGACTATGGGACCGCCGACTTCGCGGATCTCGACATCGGAGATCGCTCCCCTTCCTGAACGGATGCTGAATTTTTCGTCCCTGATCCGTTCACATGAGGCAGAGATGATGAAGGAATGCAACGGAAGCCCTCGCGGGCATGCCGATTCACAGCGGCCGCAGCCGATACAGAGGTCATAGAGTGACGCCAGGGCCCCGGTGTCACCCGCCCCGGCCTCGCGGATTACCTCGACAAGTGGCAGCTCCGCGGGGCATGCCCGCTGGCAGAAGGAACAATGGGTACACTCTCCCGCAGAGGCCGTTACCGACTCACCCGGGGGAATGGCTGTAATGCCTTTTCTTTTCTCAAAGACATGATTCGCCGTTTTTACTGCAACCTCTCCGACGATGTCCGGGTCCCTCAGGAGCACTCCCGTCACCCTCCCGGAGACGAGGTCTTCGACTATCTCATCCGCAGGGTCTCCCGTCCTGTCAGGGAGACCGAGTGCGTTTTTATCGCTCGTGGCAATGACAGGAGCCCTGACCGCCCGGCACTCGTCCGGGAGGTCGGTCCTGACGCACTGTTCGTCAACCACGACGACTGAGGGTATCCCGCTCCTGATATACCTGAGCTGCCATGAGATCGGACCGATGATCTTCGCTTTTTCACTGTAACGCGTGAGGTCGAGCGAAGTGCAGCAGATCCCGGTCACCTCGATGGATCCCAGGAGGTCATTTTCACGTGCATACTCAAGGATCCCGACTGAAGGGACCACGTTGTGGCCAACGACCAGGATGACGGGCTTTTTTGTATCGACCGATGCCATGCCGAGCTCGACCAGGGGGGCATCGGCATCGGCCCTGGGAAACGAGTATGCGGATACCTGGGAAATATCGGCGATCTCCATTCCGAGATGATCGACCATGCCAGCATGGAATACCTTGGACTCAAGGTCAAGGTAATCACCTTCCTGCCCGGTATGGGTCGCAGCGAGGAGTTGCGTAATCTGGTTTTCTGCATACCGGAGGGCACGGTCCAGGTCCCCGACGGTCTGCGGCTCAAAGCCACAGACCAGGCGGGTTATTGGCGCGGTTATGTCTATCTGACTGCCACCCGTATCGAGCGGGTGCCGTTCACCGAACCGGGATACGATGTGGTCCAGGATCTCCCGTGCATGTGCGGTGTGGGTCGCGGCACCGATGCAGCATGCGAGGAGAACGATACGGGACTGCTGCGCATTCATGGTGATTCCGCATGCACCCTTCCGTCCGCCTGAAAGGTCACACTTCCCAAACGTGCAGAGACAGCAGAGCTCGCAGAACGGCATGTAAAAAGGCCTGTACCGTGAGAGAAGTTTCCTGTCCCACCTCCGGAGTGTTCCCGGGCCCGGCATCGGCATCGGCCCGCGGGGAACGGCGGGTGCGAGGCCCCTGATGCCCCCGATCGTTACGCGCAGGTCCTTGATCCGTGCGGCATCGGTTTCCACCTCCTGAACTTCAAGATAAACCGTATTCCTGTCCAGTAGCACCACGACCCGCTTTTGCCATCATTACGTACCGAGGAGACCATCTAAAGGTTTCCTTAGGGGATGGGCCCCGCCTCCGGACAGGTACTGCAACAGGAGTCAAAAAAGGAGAGCCCGGTATCGGCTCATAAATACCCGGCCATTTGCATGAGTGCGCGGACCGACCTTGCCGCAGGGGTTTCCCTTGACAGCCCGAGGATTGAGGTGCCGTTTATCACTGCATTCATCACTGACGGGTCAGGGGTTATCGCCCCGAGATAGGTCGTCCCTTCGACATCCCGGAGAATACCTTCGAGCGGTCTGGGAAAGGCGTACCCTCCGACTGTATAGAAATGCCGGTACCGGATACCGAGTTCATGGGTCAGGTGGTATGCCCTTTTGACATGGTCAAGCGATTTTTTGGAGGGCCCGACGATGTCGAAGATATCGTCCACCCCGGTCGTCACCTTCCTGTTGAGATGTTCAAGGCCAGCGGGAGCGTCAATGAGAACAAACCGGTATTGTTTTGAGACCGCGGCCAGGGCCCTCTTCACGGCGGCGTCAGGCAGACAGTAGCAGCCCTCCACCCATTTCGTGCCAATCGCTATGAAATCAAAGTCGCTCCCCTCGTACATGCCCCGGGCCCATATCTCCCTCTCGATCCGTTCCGATGGAGAGACCCCCGACAGCGTGCCTCCCCGGTCCAGGAATGTCTCACCGACAAGTTCTGATACCGAGCGCTTCCCGTGTTCGTGGAGATCTGTTCCAACCATCTCCCCAAGGCTCTGGTCCGGGTCGAGGTCGACGAGGAGGAGGGGGGTTAGACCTTCAGAGATCAGGCACTGTGTCATCAGTGCGACGAAGGTTGTCTTTCCCGTCCCACCTCTTCCCATCGTAACAAGGGTCTTTGCTGTTTCCATACTTCAGCCTCGTTTGACGAACGGGTCGTCTTTTCGGTGTTTATCAAGGATTCTCTTCTTGATCCTCTCAACCTCTTTGCGTGAGGGTGAATCGTGGAAAACGGATGTCCCCGGGTTGTTGACCTCGGCATCGGCCACC
>CASGHA010000017.1 GCA_949319355.1 uncultured Methanospirillaceae archaeon
CACCTCAATCGTGTGATGGGGGTGAACCGCCCATCCGGCCTTTCAGGCCGGGTGCAGGTGGTTTTTATTTTTCTCCTGTAATAAGACCTGTTTCACGTGCCTCTCTCATGGAATGATACCGGTACTGTGCCGGAACAGGGACCCGGCCTGCACCCGGGAGAAGGGTGACCGCCAGGGTCAAGCCGCACCATTTTGTTCCCTGTCCCCGTATCGGTAAGAATCATGCTGATATATCTTCAGCTCCCGTAAACCCTGTCTTATCCGGAACCCCGTTCCGGCAAATCGCAATCCTCATCGCAATATACTTCGCCCTCCTCTCCCAGACATAGAGGTACTCCTGTTTCAGGTGACCACATCCTGACCTTACCATGACAAGCCAAGACCCCGGCTCTGATGTCCCGGTACCCGGGGCAGACGGTTCAGGATCCGGCGGAAAAACGGGTACAACAACCCAGAAGAGGATTGTACTGTTCATTGCCGTCCTCGCTGGTTTTTTAACCCCGTTCGACGGGTCGGCGGTTAACATCGCACTCCCCACGATTGCCTGGGAGCTTCACATGGACGCGGTCACCCTCTCCTGGGTGGCGACCGCCTACCTGCTTGCATCAGCGCTTTTCCTCGTACCTCTTGGGAAGATAGCCGATATTTATGGGAGAAAACGAATTTTCCTCTATGGGATCGCGCTGTTCTCCCTGGCCTCCCTCCTCATGACCTTGGCCGTTTCCTCCCCGATGCTCCTGACGTTCAGAGTCCTCCAGGGACTTGGAAGCTCCATGATCTTCGGGACATCGGTTGCCATCCTGACATCGGTCTTTCCCCAGGGCGAGCGGGGCAGGGCACTTGGCATCTATATCACTGCAGTATACCTTGGCCTGACGGCAGGTCCGTTCCTGGGTGGGATCCTGACCGGCTTTTTCGGGTGGCGGAGCATATTCCTGATCAATGTGCCGCTTGGAATATCGGTCTTCATCCTGGTCGTAACGATGCTGAAGGGTGAGTGGGCCGAGTGCCGGGGGGAGCCCTTTGACCTGACCGGCTCTGTCATCTACAGCCTGATGCTCCTTGCTGCCATGGTTGGTTTTTCCGAACTTCCAGGACTCTTTGGGGCCGGACTCCTAGCCACAGCACTCCTGCTCCTCGTCCTGTTCATCAGGTACGAGGACCACCAGGCCTATCCTGTACTGTACATGGGACTGTTCAAGAAAAGCCGTGTCTTCACCTTTTCAAACCTTGCAGCCCTTATCAACTACAGTGCAACCTACTCGGTGTCCTTTTTAATAAGTCTCTTTCTCCAGTACACCCGGGATTATCCCCCTGAGTACGCAGGGCTCATCCTGATTGCCGCCCCCGTGGCCCAGGTCGCCGTCTCACCCTTCGCCGGACGGCTCTCAGACCGGGTCGATCCAGGCTTTATCGCTTCGGTCGGCATGGCGAGTTCAGGGATCGGCATACTGCTCCTCACGGGCCTCGGCGATGCCACCCCGTTGTGGTACATCCTGCTCGCCCTCCTGGTAATAGGGCTTGGGTTCGGCCTGTTCACCTCACCGAATACGAATGCCATCATGGGCTCGGTGGAAAAAAGGTATTACGGTGTTGCATCGGGAATTGTCAGCACCATGCGGCTCCTCGGCCAGATGTTGTCAATGGGCATAGCGATGACGCTGTTTGCGGTTCTCATCGGAAGGGTCGAGATAACGGCTGATTATTACCCTGAATTTCTTGAAGCGGTCCATTATGCCTTCCTCCTCTTCTCCGTTCTCTGCGGGGCGGGTGTGATTTGTTCTCTTATGAGGAGAAAAAAAGCAGAGACAAAACCCTGACTGGAGACAGATACAAAGGATTTGGTGGGTCTTCCCTTCCCTCTTTCCAGATGTCTCATCAGATCGGCAGGAGACTTGCATTAATGGCCTGGTGTTCGTGATTCCTTGTGGGGGTCGCCGGAATTCTTACCACAATCCTATCATTTCATTACCTTTTACATCCATTGCGTCTTTTACAGAAACCGAGGGTCAATGGGTGGAATATTCCCGTTTTTCAAAAAAAAGACCGAAACACCGGCCGGAGCACCCGCGACACCCGGGGAGCCGCAGCAGGGACTTGAAAAGGATGGGCCGGAAAAGGCGAAGTCGCATCCTGACCCTGTAAAACGGGTCTATCCCAACCTCCCGACCGTAAAGGGAGCCGGGGTACAGCGAGGCAGCCTTTTCTTTACCTGCCCGGGCTGCGGAGAGCTGAACCGGCTTTCCGCTGACGTCATCCACCCTGTCCTTGGTGTCAGGGTGGTGTGCAGCAGTTGTGGGACGCTCGTGCATATTTCCGGCTTCGACCCGTTTTCCATGCGGGCGTCTGAGATTGTAATCAACAGCGGTGTCCCGGTACGGCTCATCGAGTTTGATGACTGGTACAACCACCACCCTGTAACCGAATCACTCCGTCAACGGCACTGGCAGGAGAGCCATATCGAGTACGGGCTCTGGGTATACTGCATACGATGTCACCACGAATTTTCCGCGGCGGTGCTCATGAATATCCCCCCTGTATGGGACCCCCGCCTCATGCAGCGTTCAGGAATGGACAAGACCCAGATCAGGGAACTGGCGGCGATAAAAAGCGGCAGGTGCCCGGCGTGCGGAAACGGCATTGTCATGGTGATCATAACCGACATTCCTGACCGGGTCAGACACATGATCGAGGACCAGGAGTACAGCTGGAGCAGCGAGGACTAACCGGTCGGACAAAGGCTCAGGACCCTGAACGTTGCATTTTTTTTCTTTATGATAATGGGCCGGTTTTTGGGACTTGGACAGAAGGACTAATTGTTAAAATTGCTAATATGAATTAATTTATTATTTGTCCGGTCGACCCATAGAGTGGTGAGACCCGGTTTCCGGTCATCCTGAGAACCCTTCTCCCATCCGGCCTGGATACCGATGGCCTCACCCCCATTCAATTCACGGGGACAACGGCACACCAACATTCGTCCCACAGGTGCTGTTTTATTTACGGGACTTGCTGATCCCTGCTCCTTCTCCGCAGCTTTTTATGCCCTTCAGGTCCCTGTAGAGCCCGGGACAGGCGTTATACTGGCGCAGACGCACTCATTAACAATCTTTCCTGATTGAGATCTCCGATATGCCGAAAACCCTATCCCGGATGCAGTTCAACCGGATACCTTACGGCATTCACCTGGAACGGTTATTCAGGTACAACCGTGAAACCCGTGAGAACCCGTGAATCCTGACGCTCCAATAAATAACGAAGATCTCAACCGTCTGAAGCAGCAGACTGCCCGTCTTTCCGTCATTTCCAATACCGCCCTCGTGGTCCTGAAATTCACCGTTGGATTTGCGTCCGGGTCTGTAAGTATCGTTTCTGAGGCCATACACTCATCGATGGACCTGGTAGCGGCAGTCATCGCGTTTTTTTCCGTCAGGAAATCATCCGAGCCACCGGATGATGTCCATGCCTTCGGACACGGAAAATTCGAGGTCATTTCCGGGCTTGTCGAGGCGCTTCTCATCTTTGCAGCAGCAATTCTGATCATCCGCGAGGCCCTGGAGAAGCTGACCGGCCATGGGGTTGACGAGATGCAGGGCCAGTTTCTCATGCTCGGGATCCTCGTGATGGGAGTGTCTGCGATAGTCAACTGGCTTGTATCGGGAAGGCTGATGAAGGTCGCACATCAGGCCCAGTCCATTGCCCTTGAATCGGATGCCTGGCACCTCCGGACGGATGTCTATACCTCGCTTGGCGTATTTATCGGGCTGGTCCTCATCAGGATTACCGGGCTTACGTTCCTTGACCCGCTGTTTGCAATAGCAGTAGCGGTCATCATCATGAAGGCCGCATTCGATCTGACGAAGCGGGCGTACTCCGACCTGATCGATTCGCGGTTGACGGACGAGGAAGAGGACCGGATCCGGCACATCATCTGCGAACACGAGGCAGAATACATCAACTTCCACAGCCTGCGGACGCGAAGGGCCGGGCCTGACATCTTCATCGAGTTCCACCTCTGTTTCCCAGGGAAAGTCAGCGTTGAACAGTCCCATGACTTCACTGATCACCTGGAAAGCGACCTGAAACTGGAGTTTCCCAGGGCCAGCGTTACGATCCATGTCGAGCCGTGCGACTCGGCCTGTGAAAACTGTACCTCTTTCTGTCATGTACGGACCGGAAAGGGCACCGGGTAAACAAGCGGTGTGCCTTCCGTCCGGTCCCTCCCATGAAAGGAGACCTGGTTTTGTGATTGGGTCAGGTTTTCAATCCGATACCGTATGCAGGGGAGGGCAACCAAGCCGGGGTTTCCAGGCCCGGTGGCGACCTGCCGGGTTTAGAAGATCCTCCCTGCGGGGGCTATCCTGTTTCTTCTTTCCAGGCTTTCCTCACCTGTGTGCCTGCCGCGAAACAGGAAATGAGCAGCCCGGCAATGCAGAACGCCGGGGAGAGCGGAGTCTTCGGGGTTGACGTCCCCACAGGGGTAGTCGGCCTGACCAGCCGGGGGGTTTCATTTTCTGCACTAGTGGGTTGGCGTGAGAACGGCAGAGTGTAAGGAGTGCTGGAAGGGATCTTTTGGGGAGTGGTTGTGACCGCCGGCGCCTTCGTAACACCGAGCATGGACAATGCCCTTTCCCGTTATGATTTTGCCTCGGGATAATCGGGCCGTATGGCAATTGCGCGGTCATAGGCCTTTACCGCCGACTGGAGGGATCCTGTTTTCGCCGTGATGTTCCCGATATAGTACCATGCACGGGGATCAGAAGGCGACAGGACAATAACCCGCTCAAAGGCTGTTTTTGATTCCTGGAACTGCCCGAGCATGTAGAGGGCGTTCGCTTTTCCATACCATGCCGGTGCCGCACAGGGGTCAAGGCTGATCGAGGCGTTCTAGGACTCGAGGGCGTCGTCGAACCGGCCTTGTGCAAGGAGGGACGTCCCGTTTGCAACGAGTGCCTGGGCCTGTTCCATGCATGAATCGGAGGAACTGTCGCCTGGGTCCGGCCCGGTATCTCCCGATGAACACCCTCAGTCCGCACTGCCTGGGACTACCATGAGCATTGCAAGGCATATGGCGCACAGGACCGCCTTCCACTCGTTTTTTACTCTGAATCCATGGTCTATACGGCTTCCTGACCTGTGGCAATCCTTCCAGTGGGAGGACATCAGCCACGTAACCTGTTCTTGGGTATAGAACCCCTTCATTATGTCCTTGGTGATAATCATCGGCGGGACCTCTGACATATCCTCATGGATCCCCGGCAGAAACGCACCCTGGAGCGGGGTGGTATTCAGTCAGCCCGTGCCCTCCGGGTCGCAATAGCCTATAAATAGCTCTATAACCCCCAATGCAGGACGCGGCAGGGACGACCGGCAAATACTCTCAGGGACTGTTTCAGCATCTATCAGGTCATCCATCTGGGTAGTGGCTGCAGCATCAGACGTGATCCCGTGTTTTCACATTTACGCGTCCCCCGGGACATGAGGCCATACGGATTTCACAGCAGTGAAGAGACCCGATGCAAAAGGTTAAACCACGACCCTTGCATAGGTCTGCTTCAGGATGCCTATGTTCTGTCCTTCATGTGGATCCGAAAATACTGAATCGGCGCAGTTCTGTGAGATATGCGGAAAACCTGTTGTCCCTGACACAGGTGTGCCGGTCACGGCACCCCCTCCGGTTGGACAGGGTGAGTGGGGGACCTATGCCGGGGTAGGTATCGTGGTGGCGGTTGTCGGGATCTTTTTCATCCCGGTGGTCCTTTGTCCTATAGCCATTATCCTCGGGTATATCGCGACAAAACGGGGGGAACGAAACGGAAAACTGGCCATGATCGCTGGAGGCGTATGCCTGGTCGTCGGGATCCTTCTCTCGCTCATGTTCATTCCCATGGAGTTCTGATCAGAATGTGGCGGGCTGGGGCGGTTTACGGACATTGTGGGAATGAAAAGCTGAAAAAATCTCCCGGGTGCTTCAGGGTCCTGCACCAGGCGGGAGCATGAACCGGGTCTGGGGCCAGTGCCTGGCCGCTGTCGTTGCAGGAGCAGTCCTTTTTCTTGTTTCAGGATTTTTTCCTCCCTTTGAAGGGGCTCTTTCTGCACTATCCGTGATCCTGGTCATTGCGGGGATCATCGGAATGGTGCTGGTACTCATCACCGGATATATCGGCAGCGGCGGGAATGCACCATGAGCCCGGGAAACGTAGTTTGCGGGCAGTGTGGAGCGCCGCTCCGGCCTGGGATCCGTTTCTGCGAGGAGTGCGGAAACCCGGTCGTTTCGCCTGCGGTCCCACAGGAACCGGTGCTGACCGGGGATGATGGTGACACTGACCTGCTCCTTGGGTATGCCATGGACCTTGACGCGGCAGTCCTGTACGAGGAGGCGGTCAGGGCCTACAGCCGTGTCCTCGCCAGGGACCCCGGGCGGATCGAGGCTATTTTCAACCGGGGCCTGGATTATTTCTATCTTTCCCGTTACGGGGAGGCCATGCCTGATTTCGAAAAGTACCTTGGACAGGTGCCTGATGATGCCTTTGCCCTGAAGTACCTTGCCATCTCCTGCATGGAAACGGGCCGTGCGGAAATGGGCCGGGAGCTGATGAAAAAAGCCCGTTCCATCGACCCCGGAATTGATGAAAAGTAAGGCGGACAGGAACCGGTTTTACCCGGTCTCCTTTCAGATCCCGCACAATCCCAGGATTTTTCCCTCTATTCTTCCCAATACCTGTCCGGGCTTTTCATCCTCCCGCACAGGCATTTATACCTGCAACAGGTTTTAAGTTGGAGAAGCATATCCTGGTTCATGGCCCGGTACTGCGAAGATTGTGGGGATGAGATCACCCCGGGAAACCGGTTTTGTGAAGAATGCGGGCGCCCCATAGCAACTCTCCCCGGAGAAGAGGACGGTGCGGGGTGCCAGGAAGCAAGGGAAAACTATTTTCCCGGCGGGGCAGAGGAAACCCCGCTCGCGGTCATCCCCTTCGCGTACACGGCAGAGGGCTTCTTTCGGACCAACGACTGTACGCTGGTGGTATACCGGGACTGCTTCGTGGTTGCTTTCGTCCCGGAACCACGAAAAAAGGAGATGAGTGATGCCATGACCGGGGTGATGGCAAAACTCATGGAAAAAGACCTCGAAGGAAAGAAACTCCGGGACATTGTCGCAGGGGCCGGTTTTTCACTCCTTAAAATCGCCTGGAGCGCCCCGGATTTTTACACGGGCGAGGCCGCAAGGGAGAGGCAGCTCCTTGAATCGGTCACGGTCGATGACCGGCCATGGGAACGGTATTCGTCCATGGCTTCCGGTGAGGTCCTTGCAGAGGACCCGCGGAATATTATGGTGCACAAGGACTGCGTCGGGACAGCCAGGGGTGAGAGCGACCTTTCTACCGATACCGACCAGATCCTTGTCTGGCACAAGGACGGGCAGGTAACCCTGTACTTCCGGCTCGGGACCTTTTATCCTGCCAGGACCGCCCTTTTCTTCATGCTTCACCCGGGTGGCTTGCCAGAAACCGTACACGGGGTCATCCCGTCGGGAAGCGAACCCGAAGTGGAGGGGTTCGGTTTCCAGTACAGCTGGAACCTTGTCGTGACAAATCAGCGTGTCATTTTCGCCAGCATCGATGAAGAGCTCGCGGAACGGATGGCCGCCTGGATAGACGGTTCAGCTGGCCGGGCAGGTGGAGTCAATACGACGGGTGCTCCCTGGGAGGAGCTGATGACCATCGACCCAGAAGTGCTCCTTAAGCCTGGAGAAAACTTTTTCCTGCCCTTATCTGCCATATCCTCGGTTGATGTTGCCGGGGGAGGTCCCGGGCAGGCTGACGAGGTCTGTTTCTTCCTTCCCGGGACACCCTACAGCCTGGTCTTTCCCGGAGGTACGGGAGCATATGCACGAACCGTACTATCTCAAGTCCTGAAAGGCCGGGTTCACTCAGGGTAGGGGACTTCACACAAAACCCATATTTTACGGTTGTTCACGCTTTGCACCGCAGTTTTGGCAGAATTGTGCATCTGCCGCAAAAGGGGTGTTGCAGGCCGGGCATACCGGTGCCGGGGCAGGGGGAGGGACAGGAGCCGTAGCCTGTTCCTGGGGTGCCCCGCAGTGCGGACAGAACTTCTTTCCCGGCTGGACCTCTGCCTTGCAGGCGGGGCATACGAAAGCCGGCGTAACCGCGGTGTCAATTTCCTGGGGTGCCCCGCAGTTCTGGCAGAACTTCTTTCCCGGTCTGAGTTCCGCATTGCACTTCGGGCAGACCGGGTTCCGGATCGCATCGCTCATGGTCGCAGGGTCGAAGGTCTGGCGGGAGAGGACCCGTTCGTAGCCACCTTCATCGATCCACTTCATAAGCTCGGCTGCCCTCATCACCGTCCAGGGATGGGTCATCCCCTGCCAGGGATTCAGCTCGGTAAACAGGCGGAATAGTTTGTTAAGGGTGTTGTAGTCGTAGTCCTTGAACTCCTTGGCCTGCGCCAGGAAGGAATCGACCGGAGGGTTGTCCATGTATTTTTCCGGGAGACCGGCGAGTTTCATGTTCACGGACGTAGCGACCCTGATGTCCTGGCAGGTGAGGAGACCTGCCCTGTCGGAGGTGAACTCGGCCATACGGGACCAGTACAGAAGCGGGACCTGGACCGCGGTCGTGATGATGTCACCTATCCCGAGCGTCAGGTTCCCGACGATGCCCCCGAACATGGTGATAAGGTTCGCGGTCTGCTGGTAGAGCATGTGCTTGCTCTTGATATGGCCCATCTCGTGTCCTATCAGGTAGATGAGCTCGTCATCGTTCATCAGGTCGATCGATTTCGTCGTGATGACAATGATCGGGTTCTCGACCCCGATGGTAAAGGCATTCGGATAGGGGTTCTGCATCAGGTACAGTTCGATGTCACCAGGAACGTTCAGGATAGCCTGGACTTCCTTGAACAAGGAATACAGGTTGCCGAAATTATTCTCTGTCACCTGGATGCAGCTGCCGGTGTACTGGACGCGGAGAAAGTTCTCTCCCACCTTCTCCCAGAACTTCTGGAGAATAGTGTCCAGTGCCGGTGTTTTTTCAAGGGCCTCGAGCGCCTTATGGTCGAACGGGTGTTCGTACTCATCGTCATGGAGGTTTTTGAGTTTCTGCCTGGCCACTTCAGACCACCATGAAAAAATGAATGCTTCTCTATGATGTTAATGTTGTTGAGGCGTTGCGCCCGGTAACGGGATGTGGAAGGGTTGCCAGCCTGCAGGATGAAGGTTACAACCGCCTGGCTGCAGGGATCCCGGCATGCTTGCCGGACCAGGGACCAGCCGGCTGCGGATCCTTCTTTCAGTCCTCAGCCTGCCAGGACAGGACGGGCCAGGATGGTACGGCCCCTGTCGTGATACCACTCCTCTGCTCAGAGGGGTATGAACAGCAGGAGGACCGCGACCGCGAAGGGGACCACGAGGTTGTCATCAACCGGTGACACGAGCTCGACGATCCCTGCGACAACCGCAGCGGTGACCGCGGACACCGGCGGAAAGAGCGGAAGGAGGACAGCAATCGCCGCGACCACGCCCCCGGCAAAGCCCTCCCAGGTCTTGTTGTTCCATATCCTGTGTTTTCCAACCGCGAGACCGACGATGGTTGCCATTCCGTCCAGGACTGCAAGTACGAGGACCGAGGCGGCGGCTATCAGGGTCGGAAAGAGGATCACAAGGATGAGTGCGGAAAAAACAAAGAAAAATGCACCTTTGCCTGGGATCTCCTCCTTTCTTTCGAGGGTCGCCAGCACTTCACGGATTACGGGGATCGAGTAGCCTTTCAGGCAGAGGTCGATGATGGCAAGCCCGACAACGAGTGAAACGGCGATGACAAAAAGAGCAATTTCACGTGGAAGGAGCCATATGAGGGCGGCGATACCGACACCAAAAAGGATGTGGGAAGCCTTTCGTGCGTATTCATTCATCCGGAAACGTCCTCTCCGGGGTAGTAGTAAGCCGGTATGCAGTATAAGGGTTCGTCCCTGAATTATTACAGGAACTTTTGTACAGGTGGCCTCCCCAACCGGGTAAACGGGGCCAGGATGGAAATGCACCCGGGGTAACACACGGGATTTTTCAGTCAGTTCCTTCTCCTGGTGACTGCCCGGGGTCTTGCTCCTGCTGAGGGGGACTGTCCTGTGCCTCTCCCTGGGTGACTGCCGTCGTGATGAGTGGCTCCAGGTCCTGGCTGAGGAGAACCGGGATGGGGACCAGGGTATCCCTCCCGACCCGGTAGACCCAGCCGCTTACCTTCTTCCGGGTCATGCGAGAAACGGCATGGCAGTAAATGCTCAGAGATACACGGTATCTTTCAACGATCAGAGCGTCCTCCTCGTCATTCGCCCCTGTCTTCAGGTCGATGATGACCAGGTCCCCGTCCGGCATCTCCTGGAGCCGGTCGATGACTCCGCTGACCTGGACGCCGCAAAATGAGGCAACGAACGGGAACTCGGTAAATACCCTTGTTGCATCACGTACCATGGAGTGTTGGAGGAACGCCTGATAAAATCCTTGGATCCGTGCGGCATCGGAATCAGGGAGGCCGTGCCGGCGACACACATCAGCGGCGTCCCTGCCTTCGAAGACCTCGTGGACCGCCGTACCGAAGGTTGTTTCAGGAGAGTTAAGGACTTTTTGCAGAATGCCCCGTGTGAGGACGCCTGACGGAACCCCCGGACCAGCCATATTAATGACCGTGTCCTCGGTCTTTGATACGGATATCCGTTCCAATGGTCCCGGGCATGGCGCGACCTCCCAGGAGGCGCTCCCTTGAGACGACTCCGGGACATCCCCGGGTATGATTACCGGGCATGGCGACCCGCAGCGTTTTTCAGCTTCGAATACTCCCGGGTCGGTAATGAACCGGACACCGACCGTTGCACCGTCAGGGGCCTGTACCCGCACACAACCGCCTTTCGTGTCAGCACCATGGCTTTGCAGGAGTGAAAGCAGGAGGTGGGTGCCGGACGTCCCGTTAGCGGCTTTTTCCCAGATATCAGGCTTTACCGTCCCTGATATGACCAGGTAGTCCCTGGCCCTTGTGAAGGCGACATAGAGGAGCCGTCGGTACTCGGCCATCTCCTTTTCATGAAGTTCACGGGTAAGCAAGGCAAGGACCGGTGTCGGGTGCACTTCATAACCCCTGTCAGGGTCAGGTACCTTTACTCCCGCTATTGTGGGATTATCCCCGAAAAGGAACGGTTTAGATGTGTTTTTTCCTGCACGGGAACATTCCGGGACAACGACCACAGGGAACTCAAGTCCCTTGGCTGCATGGATGGTCATGATATTGACCCTGTCACGGACAGGGTCTTCTGGCTGGCCCTGCCCTGAACGCTCCTCTTCATCGATGGACCTGGCAAGCCCGTCGGAGAAGACGGAAAGGTCCTGGCCCCTTGTGAGAACGGTGTCCTCCGTTGTCATGTGGACGACCTTCTCGATGTTTGCAAGCATCTGCGGTCCGTCAGGAAGGGCGGCATATACCGTGTACACTCCGGACTCCTCCAGGATGCGCCTGATGAACGGCGTGAGCTGCTCCCTGCCACGGTATGCAGTCCAGCGGGACAGGAGGCGGACGATACGTGAGACGATGGGATCAGATGGGTTGAGATTCCCGTACCTCCGGAGCTTTTCCCAGAGCGACCATCCCCCTGTCATGGAGACATGGAACAGGGTATCGTCAGGGAGACCAAGGAATGGCGACCGGAGCGCCCCGAGAAGGGCCATGTCATCATGGGGCCGGCAGAGGAAGGAAAGAATATTGGCAAGGTCCATGACCTCCTGCCTGCCAAACAGCCCTGTCCCTGCATGGACGTGGAAGGGGATCCCATACTGTGAGAGGGCGGCGGTCCAGGCGGGAAGGTGCGTCCGCCGTGCGAGGAGAATGGCGATGTCGCCGTATCCGGCAGGCCTTGGGGTCATACCGCCCATCCCGTCCGGTTCCCACACCATTGGACGCTCCTTCTCAGCAAGAACCTGGATCCGTCGTGCCACGGCGTCTGATTCAGCATCGTGGGACTTCATCCCCTCCTGTTCAGGGACCGCAAGGACCTCCACTCCCCCCGTGGTCTTCTGACGCATGTCGCAGGCGGCGACCGGCTGGTATTCAAACTCCCATGGCCTGGTCGAAGGAGGAAATATCCGGGAAAAAAACGCGTTTGCAAAGGTCACCAGTTCGGGTGCGCTCCGGAAGTTCGTGTCGAGGTTCACCCCGCTCCCTTCAAACTCCGTTGTAATGAACTCCGCGGCCTCGCGGAACCGGGTCACGTCGGCGTTCCTGAACAGGTAGATGGACTGCTTCGGGTCCCCGACGATGAAAAGCCGGTTATTCCTGCCTTTCACCGCGGCGAGGATACTCTGGATCATCCCGAACTGCGACGGGTCCGTGTCCTGGAACTCATCGACCAGGATGAAGCGGTACCGGGTCGAGAGGTCACGGGCCACTTCCCCGTCCGAATCAAGGAGCCTCCGGGCATACCGTACCAGGTCACCGAAGTCGAGTGCCCCGGAGTGTTCCTTATCGGCGTCAAGCTCTTTGCAATAGGCATCGAACAGGACGCGGATGTCCTGCAGGTAAAGGACCGCCGTTTCGTGATGGCGGGAACCGGGGGCGACGTCCATCTCTGACAGGGGGACAAGGTCCTTTACGGTGTCCCTGACGGTCCTCATGCACTCTCTGTACGACTGGAAATCCTCCCCTGCCCAACGTCCGGCGCTCCCCCCGGTCAGCGGGATGCCTGAAACGGTCTTTATTGCCCCGGCAAGCAGGTCCATCCCTGACGATGGGTCCGCAAGGACGAAGAGGTCGTCCCGGGCGCCGTGCAGGGCGGCTATGGCACGGTCAGTCGTATCTGTGTTCCTCTCCATGAGCTGGAAGAGCTGGTCCAGGCTTTTCCGGACGAGCGGGTCCCTGAGTGCCTCCCTGGTCCTCCTTTCGCGGTCTCTCCCTGAATAGGCTGACCAGGCCTCCCGTATCTCATCAGGGTAATGCATGAGGTGCCCGAAAAAACGGGTACTCATATCCCGGTCGCCGTACAGTGTCTCGAGGATCTCCCTGAGTACCGTTTTGGAAGTGCAGGTGAGCACCCGCTCGAGCGCCCCGCTGTCCTCGCAGCAGCTCACTCCCCGCACGAGCCGGTCGAATGAGTCCGCCCTGGCCTGGAGGGCCCAGGTTTCATCCATGACGGCAAAGCCCGGGGTGACGCCTGCCTTTTCCGGGTACTCCCGCAGGACCGTCGCACAAAAGGAGTGGAACGTCATGACCGGTGCGACGATGAGGTCTTCCTCGAGCACCTGCGCCGGGAGGTGGGAGAGCGTTTTTACCTCTTGCCTGATCCTGCCCCTCATTTCTGCAGCTGCCTTGTCGGTGAACGTCAGGGCGAGGACCTCTCCTATGGACGCCCCCTGTTCACAGATCAGGGCGATGTACCGGTGCACGAGGACATGGGTCTTACCTGTCCCCGCCCCGGCGGTGACGACCATGCTGTGTCCATGGCCCCTGATGGCTTTTTCCTGGCCTTCGGGCATCATGCCAGGCCCTCCCCGGTTTCCTCCTCATCAGGAACCGTCCTGAACGGTGAAAACCTGCAGGCGGTGCGTGCGTCACAGAACCGGTTGGGACAACCGCGCCCAAGCGGCAGGGGGAACCTCCCGGCACGGATGTTCATGGCATGGTCCTGGGATACCTGCAGGGTCTTTTCAAGGAACGCATCGAGGTCCCTGCCTTTCCGGGCGCTGAGCCCGGCATAGAACGTCCCATCCCGGGTCAGGGCGTTCGCCCCGGCTTTCACCTCACCTTTCAGCCCAAGATAGATACCCCCTGCCGGGGAGCATCCGGTCAGCCTCTGGTAGGCGAGGATGTAAAGGGGCAGTTGCAGTACCCGCCCCTCATCGACCTCCTTCTGCTTTGGAACCGAGGCCCCGGTCTTATAGTCCGTGATAATGAACCGGCCACAGGGAGTCATGTCCACCCGGTCGATCCTGCCCCTGAGCCTGAACTGCAACCCGGGTCCGTCTGCATTCAGGTCGACGGCAGGATACTCCGTCCCCTCTCCTCTGTCCTCCATGCCAAAACCAAGTTCAAACCGGTGCGGGACCAGGCCGGTTTCGCTCCGTTGTGATTCGTAGAGGAGAAACCGGTGAAGCATTCCCGGCCCGGTGTACCCCCCGCCGGTCATCTCCCGTTCGAGGGCACGCCACCTGGGGCCTCTCGCCCTCACCGCTGACAGAAGACCCTCCGCGATCCTGAGTATATCCTCGCGTGCCGTGTCAAGTGAGCCCGGGCCGGCCATTCCGAGGCCTTTTTCGGTCCTTTCCCGGTAGAATGCTGCGAGGACCTGGTGGGTAATGCTGCCGAAGTCGCGGACGGCGGTGTCCTCATCGGGGTCGGGAAGGGAGCTGACCGCGAGGACCCGTTCAATGAAAAAGCTGAACGGGCACGAAGCATAAGTCTCGATCTGAGATGCTGACCATATCCGGTCAGGGCCGAACCGTCGCTCCAGGAGAGTACCTACCTCAGGTATGTCCTGCAATATTCCGTCATAGGTTGAGTCACACCGCCCCTGCCGGTGGAATCCCTCTGCGGTAATCCTGCCTGCAATCTCCCTGATGGAGGACCCTCCCGGGAGAAGCCCGGACGCCCCTGGGATGTCCCCGGCGGCCATTCTCCTCCCGGCTTCCAGCTGGCGTGACCTCACGGAACCGTCTTCAGGCGGATTGTCCCAGGGAAGGACACCTCCGGCTGATGAAAGGTTTTCGAAGAATACCGAGGGGAGCACGGGATTTGACCCATCAGACTCGGGACAGCTGATATACAGGCATTCAATGGCGGTGAGGGATGCCGCGGCAAACGCAAACCTCTCCTCTGCCACGACCTCGTGAAGGGTCCTGGCCCCCATCCGCTGGCTCTCCGGCCGGGTACAGAGGGGGAGGCGCGTGGTCGGGCTGGGGATAGCCCCCTCTGCCAGGCCTGCAAGGAATACATGCCTGAAGCGCAGGTGTGCCAACGCCCGGATCCCTACGACCCTGATCCCTGAAGAACTTCCGACGCTGAGGGACTCCTCACGGGCAAGCGTCAGGAAGGCCGATACAAACGAGCTGAATGGTACCTGTTCACCCGGGTCAGCCCAGGGGAGCCCGGGGACCTGCCGGAGGAGGGAAAAGGCCTTCAACAGGGCCGACCGTTCGCTCCTGAAAAGGGATCGGTCGATGACCCGGTCATCGAGGACAGGGATGCGACAGCCGAGGAGGAACTCATCGACGGCACGGAGGTGTTCATGCGGTGTCCGGGGAGTGTCGAGGGCAGAAAGCCTGTCGATGAGATTTGACAGGTACCTTGCAATACAGGCCGAACGTCTGGAGAGCCAGCCGGGAATAGCCGTTTCCCCGTCATCGTCCATAAGCCGGTCGATCTCCTCAAACCCCCCGGACCACCCGGTGCGACCTCCGGTGATACCAAGGTGGCGAGACAGGAGATCGGTTTCTGACGCCGTTGGTACCGCTTCATCGCCGTCTAGTGAGGGCCACTGGAAATAGGGGCTGCTCACCCATGATACCAGGTCCCCGCGTGGGTAGTCGGTGAGGGGAAGGCGGAACCCTTCGGTGAGGAACCGTACCACAGGGACTGAGAGCAGCGGGACTACCGGCGGCGCCAGGAACGGGATGCGGTGCTCTGAGAGGACATCGGAAAGTTCCCGGTAGGTCCTCTTTATGTCGGGAAGGGCGACCGCAATCTCGTCGTAGGGGACGCCTGACCCATGGAGTGCGGTGATGGTCCCGGCTATCGACCGAAGCTCAGCCATACGACTTGAAAACCTCCCTGACCTGACCGACCCAGGGGGGACATTACCGCCAGCGGCGGTCGCTGCCAGGAACCGCGACATCCGGTCAGGTGAGTCCGGGGGGATCTCCAGCCGGTTTCCCGGTTCCTCGTCCAGTCCGGTGGTCCCGGGACAGTCGGGACTCCCTGTCTGTGGTATGAGGACCCTGCAGTCCTGCGACCTGGAACGGGTGCATAGAAACGCCTCCCGCTCAAGGGCGAGCATGTAGGGGTGGCCATACCACACTATGGTGTCAAGCGGAACCGGGACCGGTTCCCTCAAAACCTCGCATACCTTGAGGAGGAGCGTGTCACGGTCCATGCACCGGTGCTTCTCAAGACGGTCGTGGTATGCAGCAATCAGTCCTGCTACCGCCTCGCTTTTTTCACTCTTGAGGTCACCCAGACAACCTGGATAAGCGATCCGTCTCCTCGTGACCACCGAGACGAGGTCCTGAACTTCCCTCTGGAGGGCGTCGGGCAGGGACATCCCGGGATAGAGGACTCCCTTTAAGGAGGGAGCCTCATCAATGCAGCGGACCAGCAGAAACCGTGCCTCGGCCCGGCTGACCAACCGCAGCCCGGGCATGACGGTCCTGACGATCTCCTGGTACAGGTCTGTCGGAGTGCAGACACGGGACCCGGCAATGGGGACACCGGAACGAAGGACCTGTGACCGTACTGTGTCTCGTAACAGGCGTGTCGGGAGGACGAACCAGGTCCCGAACGGGTTGTCGCGGGAGGCGGCGATAAACTCCTCCCGACACAGGTCAAGACCTTCGCCGGGAATCGCGGTATAACGGGTGATGGGGGGTGACATGGACACTCCGTATGGCCGGGCGCCTGACCTGTGCCAGCCACCTCAGCGTCTTTTCAGGATTTGACCCCGCCCCTCTTTACATCGACGGGGTTGAGCATCTTGAGCATCGTGAGATGGGCACATTGGAACCAGATATGAGCAAAGGTCAGGGCCGGGTCTCAGGGTAGAGAGCAGAAATTCTCATCCGGGGATGCCGGAGAATTCCCGGATCTTACTGCCGTCCAGCAGCTCTTGCAGCGGTGATGAACCGGCGCACCAGGTCCGGGTCCTTTATTCCGGGACGCTGTTCTGTCCCTGATGCAACATCGACCCCGAAAGGTCCCAGGTCCAGGATGGCCTGGCCAACGTTACCAGGGTTTAGTCCTCCTGCGAGGATAACAGGAACAGGAGACTCACGGATGACCCGCCTGGCATACTCACTGTCAAAGACGCGGCCGGTGCCATGACTTCCGTCGATGATGATGGCCCAGCACGGCTCCCCGGGAAGCGGTTCCCCTGGGCCGAGTGCACGGATGGTCCTGACCGGAGGCATGATAGTGCGTGGTGAGAAGACCTGGACGGCATGCGGCCCGATTGCTTCAATCCTCTTCACATCGTCGTCCGACCGGGTATGGGTGACAGCAACGGTCGTTGTTCTCGGGGATAGCGAGGCAAATATTTTTTTGGCCGTGGATAATGGGACTGAACGGGGAGAATCGCTGCATACAACAACCCCGATGGCATCCGCCCCGCACGCTTCCGCATATTTTGCGTCAGGAAGTGAGGTAATCCCGCATATTTTGATCCACACCATGATCAGATCCGTTTTGTCCCAAAGGCCCTTGAAACATCCGGGAACTGCTGTACAGATAGCCTTACCAGATACCCGACACTCCATGAGGGCTCCGGGATCGCCGGAGGCCTCCGCCATGAACGATTGGAAAGCCCTTTAATCGGGCACGACCATTTCTGGTCAGGGAAGTATCCGGATGGATGGGAAACCGGCTGGTGACGGAGTGGAATGCGGGCACCCGGACTACGCCCAGAAGGAAAAAACCGTCCTCATCAGTCTCATCGTTGACCTCCTCCTCTGGGTGCCGGACATTGTTGCAGCAGTCCTTTCAGGTTCAATCACCCTGTTTGCGGACGTTATTAAGTGCGGCAATGAAATCATCGCGACGTTTTTATCGTATATCACGCTCCGGAAACTCAGTCGGGGTGGTGCCGGTGTCTATGACTACGGGATGGGCAAGTTCGAGAACCTGACCGGCCTGATAACCGGGGGCGTGATGCTCATCTCGCTCATCATGGTTTTTTTTGCCGCCCTGTACAGGATTGCGTTCCCCGCATCACTGGTCGCGGAAGGGACGTATCTTGGTATCGGCCTCATGGTCCTCGGGGTCTGCACCAACAGTGCGCTCTGGTTCAGGAACTACCGCGTATGGCAGAAGGACCCGTCGCCCATAATGGACTCCCAGTGGCGGCTGTTCAGGGCGAAGGCATTTTCTGACGGCTCGGTCCTCGTAGCCCTCATTGCCACGATGGCCCTGGAGCAGTATCTCTGGTCCCGTTACATCGACCCGCTTGCATCGTTCGTCATCGTCGGTTTCCTGCTTTTCTCCGGGTACCGGGTCATCTCGACCGCCCTCCCCGACCTCCTTGACAAGACCCTCGATGAGGAGCTCCAGCTCATCATCATGCGGGAGCTGGCCGCATTCTACCATGATTATGCGGCACTGCACGGGGTACGCTCACGGAGGAGCGGGACCGGCATCTATGTCGAGATATTCCTGGAGTTCGACGGCGAAAAGAAAATGTCCGAGGTCCAGGCCGTCGTCGACCGGATGACGCGGTCACTTGAAGCCAGGATCCCGCGGACATCGGTCTCTATTGTCCTCTCAACAACTCCTCCGAGGAACCCCGCACCCACCGTCACGGCGGGCCATGGTGGTGCCTGAAGAAAACACCAGGTTGTTTTTCTGATCAGGCCGTGCTTTTTTCGGGGGAGCCGTGTCTTTTCCTGAGCTGGGTTCTCTCGTGGAAAGGATCTTGGGGAAACCTCCCGGGACCCGCCCGCTTTCCCTGTTATATCTTATGGACCGTTGACCTCGATACCGGAGATCAGCGCGATACCGCAGTATGCCTTTTTCACCCTCGTGTCGTCGAGGAGGTGACGCATGTCGATGAACTCACCCTCGCGGACGATCTTCCTGACCCTGTCGTTCAGGTCAGAGGGGGCACTCCAGGGGACACCGGAGAATATGACCCCGTGGTTGTGGAGGTACATCGTTGACGAGGTGGTGTTGGCCGGGTGAACATAGGAGAGGGAGCCCAGGTCTTCGGGCCTGAATGCCGAGAGGTCGGCACCGTGGTCGACCCCGATGCCGAAACTGACCAGGGTGTCTCCCTGGTACCGGGGAACGGTATTGACATCCATCCACTGTCCGTACAGCTCGGGGTCGAGGATTGACTTCCCAGTTCCCGGTGCATTTCCGATAACCGGGGACCGGGTGATCTCGGAACTGGTAACCCCTTCCGAGATGCCGTAGAGGACCATGGCAAGGATCCCGTGGTACCGTTCCGGTTCCTGCCGTGCAAAGGAAAAAAGGTCAGTATACAGGTCCTTGATTGATATTCCGGATTCTTCGGCTGATTCCACGTAGAACACCTTCTGGAACGGTCCTTTCAGGGAGACGGAAAAACCGGTGTAGATCCTGACCTTCCCGGTATCCTGCATGGGCGTGAAGAAGTCAGGAGTGCGGTGCCCGTCGGTGGGCATGTAGACGAGGGAGCCATGGAGGGCGATCATCTCCCCGAGGAGGTCGTACGCATCATCGAGCTCCCCGCCGATGGCGCCAAGACCCAGGGCATACTCGACAGAGGAAAAAGACTGGTCCCTGATGTCGGCTCTTGAAAGTGACGAGTGGAGGAGCTTTTCCAGGCTGCCCGATACCAGGAGGGACGACAGTGATCGCGAATCCGAGAGGAGCGTATAGCTCCCGGACGCGGTTTTTTTTGCAGGAGGGGTCAGGGGGTCGAGGAGAGAGAGCCCCGGCCTTTTGCGTGATACGTCCGCCACCGCCTCCTGCCGTGAAGGGTAGAGTGAAACAACGGTCAGGAATCCTCCCATTTCGAGGACCGACCTTGGAAAGTCCTGGAGCGAGGCTAAGGCGACGGACCCGTCCCTGTCCTTCATCATCCTCTTAAGCCAGAGAAAAATCCTGATGCCTGCGCTGCTCAGGTACGTGACCCCGGCCATGTCGAGGACGACCGCCCGGGTATCGTCCTTCACCAGACGTTTCAGTTCAGTCTCAAGTTCCTGGGAACCGAACCCGTCAAGGCGGCCGCTCAGTGTGAGAATGAGTACTTCTCCCTGCCGTTCAGATCCGATCATCATCGGTGTAATATCAGTGCATGTCGGCTATCAGCGTTGTGAAAGGAAAATGAAAACGGGAAAGGAAGCTGGAGGGAGACCCCCCCGCGGACGGGCTGGTTCACCCGTTCCGGTAGGTCCCTTTCGGGAGGAGTATCTCGAACCGTGCACCCTGGCCGGGAGTGCCGTTCTCGGTAATGGTGAGGCCGGTTATATCGAGTACCTCCCGTATCAGGAAGAGTCCGAGTCCGGTATTCTTTCCGTACCCTCTCTCGAAGATGCGTGACTTGATATCCTGGGGGATACCCCACCCGTCGTCCTCGTAGATAAGGTGGCCTTCTTCGCCTGTTTCCTCGAAAGATACGGTTATCCTGTTCACGGAACCCCCGTGGCGGACCGAATTGTCGATGAGGTTATAGAACACCTTTTCAAGGAGTGGGTCGGCAAATATCTCCAGACTGCCTGTCCTGACAGAAACTTCCAGGCCAAAATCCGTGAACAGGAGGGCAACCTTTTCGACGGTGGCTGACACCGTATGCCACACCGGGTTGTTAATCCCCATGTCCTGGTAGTCCTTCGTGAATGTAATCTCCTTCTGGATGACATCGGCGATGTCCGAGACCTTGTGGATATACCTGCTCATTTCTGTGTCCTGGTCGACCTCCTCGATGAGAAGGTCGGTATACCCCTTGATCCCCATGACCTGGTTGAGGAGGTCATGCCGTGTGATGCTTGAAAGGAGGTTCAGCTTCTTGTTTGCCCTGGAAAGAGCGTCCTGTGCAGCTTTCGTCTTCTGCTGAAGGCTTCGCACCGTTTTGATCTGGAGGACGAGGTCGGTCACATCCTCGAGGATGATAATCGCCATTTTCAGGTCGCCAGGACTGCTGGTATACGGCATGATCGTAGTCGTATGGACCCTGGGGTTGCCATCCGGGCGAATTGAGGGGATGATGCTCTGGTGGAGCTGGGAAGAAAAGAAGCATGGCGGGCCGCCGTGGAAGAGTGAGTCAATTCTGGACGTATAGGGAAAGTCGGCAAGGTGTGGGTAATAGGTATGGAGCGAATGACCGGTGATATCAGTACGGGACCTGCCGGTCCAGATCTCGAGGCAGGTGTTCCAGAACCTGACGGTCAGCCGTTCATCGATGATGCATACCCCGACTGGCAGCGTATCGAGGATGCTCCAGGCGTCCTTTTTGTCCGTTCGCATCAGGTAAACCCTGGTTTTCCTTCTTTTATCTTGTCGACAAGGATTTCAAGGGCACCAATGTCAAGGATCATGATAATCTTACCGATGATGTTACTGTCGTGGACCTGGAACATGGTGTTGGCAAGGATGATCTCCTTCTCATCATCCCATCCTGACTGTTCGATGATCGTCAGGATTGCGGTCAGGTGATAGGTCGGAATCGAGTAGGTCAGGTGTTCGCTGAGGAGATTGCTAATCGAACCCATCACGCCGTTCACGATGATGTTCGCGACCTCCTTTAAGGTGTCGACCATGACGGCGTCCAGTCCTTCAGCCTCGTAGGAGTCCTGAAGGATAAGGTTGACCAGGTCCGTGGCGTTTTCCTGGGGGATCATGAGCGCTGTCCGGCCCGAAAATTCGCCGGAAAACTCGAGATATACGGTAGCCATCGGCTGCTTCGTCATCAGGTCAGGCTCCCTGGTCAGCTCGGAGAGTTTGAGGATACGTACGTCCGGGACAAAGAGTTTTATGGGAGTGTGAGTCAGTTGAGCCAGCATTGCAGCTGAATTTCCCACCCCGATGTTGATAAGTTCCTGGATGGCATCGAGGATGTATGGTTCGGCTCTCATCGGGTTAGTCATTTGAGAGTGCTTTTATGACGGCTTCGAGGAGGACGGCCTTTTTGATGGGTTTAGTCAGGAACGCTGTGGCTCCTTTCTTCATGCACTCCTCCTGGGTCGTATTCTGGATATCCGCAGTGCTCATGATGACCGGAAGATCCGGGCTTGAGGCTTTGATTTCCTGGAGTATCTCGATACCGTTGATGTCTGGCATGAGAATATCAAGGATCATAAGGTCAGGCTTATGAGACCTTGCCAGGTCCAGACCTTCCCTTCCATTCTTTGCCTGGATAACGTCATACCCCTCGGTTTTCAGGATTGAGGTTATGATGGTCCTCTGAAATGAAGAATCATCGGTAACGAGAATAACCGCCAAGAAGCTCCCTCCGATACTTAAGATGTATGATAAAAAGTACTTTAATATACCCTCAGTCGGCAAATGAAATGGACCTGGGACAGGAGGTACTTACCAACCGGTATACCCTGCTTCGTACTGATTCATGTCTTCCAGGGAACCCCTTTGCTTCGATTTGATGAACGTCACAGAAACGTTCTATTCAATTTACCACCTGTTACAGACGAGTTTGTGTTCCATGAGAAATGCTGCTTGGAAAGGTGCTTTACCTTGGGGTCTGTGTATTCCTTTTCAGGTATCCAGGGCATTACGGTTCACAACGCATGAACGGGATGTGCGGAGCGCCGGTCAGGAACAGGGGGACACCACGGTAACAGGCCCTTGCATATTGCAGGACAACCAAACCGTAGCTACTTTATAGCCTGAACCTTACACTGTTGTCAGCTATGGAACCTTCCCTGAAAAATGCAGGTGTGCCGACCCGGACGGAATCGGACAGCATGGGAAAGATAGAGGTCCCTGCCGACCATTACTGGGGAGCCCAGACCCAGCGTTCGCTGGTCCATTTTGATATTGGCGACGATATCATGCCGCTCCAGGTGATCAGGGCCTTCGGTATCCTGAAAAAAGCTGCAGCCCTGGCAAATGTCGAACTGTCTGTCATCGCTGAGGATAAGGGAAAGGTGATCGTCGCTGCGGCGGACGAGGTCATTTCCGGGAAACTGGATGCTGAATTTCCCTTAAGGGTCTGGCAGACCGGGAGCGGCACCCAGACCAACATGAACGCAAACGAGGTCGTCGCAAACCGTGCGATAGAAATCGCCGGCGGAGTGGTCGGCAGCAAGGACCCTGTCCACCCGAATGACCATGTCAATGCCTCCCAGTCCTCGAACGATACTTTCCCGGCGGTTATGCATATCGCCGCCGTCCTTGCCATCGATGGCCAGCTCCTCCCGGCAGTCAGGGAGCTCCGTGACGGACTCCATGAGAAATCCCTGGCCTTCGACCGTATCGTGAAGATCGGGAGGACCCACCTCCAGGACGCGGTCCCGATGACGCTCGGCCAGGAGTTTTCAGGGTATGTCGCCCTCCTTGAGCACGGGATCCGCCAGGTCGAGTCCACCCTCCCGGGGCTTTATGACCTTGCCATCGGAGGGACTGCTGTCGGGACCGGTCTGAATGCTCACCCTGAGTTCGGGAGCCGGGCAGCCGCCCACATCGCGCTCATGACCGGGCACCCCTTCAGGGCGGCGAAAAACCCGTTTGCCGAGTTGTCTGCCCATGACGCAATCGTCATGACGAGCGGGGCCGTCCGGACGCTTGCAACCTCTCTTTTCAAAATCGCCAACGACATCAGGTGGCTCGGGTCAGGGCCCCGCTGCGGCATAGGCGAGCTCCTCCTCCCCGAGAACGAGCCCGGTTCATCGATCATGCCGGGAAAGGTGAACCCGACGCAGTGCGAGGCGATGACCATGGTCTGTGTCCAGGTCATCGGAAACGATACCGCGGTAGCCCTCGCAGGCACGCAGGGGAACTTCGAGCTGAACGTCTTCAAGCCGGTCATGATCTCCAACCTCCTCCACTCCATGCGGATCCTCTCGGACTCCTGTCACTCCTTCAATAGGTACCTGGTGCGTGACCTTAAGGCCGATGAGGGACGGATCGGAGAGTATCTCACGAAATCTCTTATGCATGTCACCGCCCTGTCACCGGTCATCGGGTACGACCGTGCGGCGGAGATTGCCCATACCGCCCATGTGAACGGGCTCACCCTCCGTGAAGCGTGCCTGAAGCTCGGATACCTGACCAGCGAGGAGTTCGACCGGTACGTGAAACCTGAACAGATGGTCGGAACCTCGCGGAAGGCCGGGAAATAATATCCCGGTGCTTCTGTAAAAAGCAGACCAGGAACCGCTCCTGATATGCAGGCTTTCCGGAAGCCGTTTTTTTTATCAAAAAATCCTGACCTGTTTGTTCTGTAGAAACGCACATGAACGGGAGTTCACACCCGGACCATGAAAATGTTCCTCCTAAATCTCCTTATTATAGGGCCATTTTTATCATTTTCATAGGAAATCCTATGATCGGAACTGGAGATGATGGAGATCTCTCATGATGGGGTGAATAATAACTTACCAGCGTTCAGAATTGGTTTTTTAACGAATGATTCTTCCCTGGCTGATATAATTATTCGGTAATCTGAATGATTTAAGACATGAAACCTGAAATTATCCAAATCTTTCAGAATGGTTCCAGACCTTAGTGAATACCCGTAGCATTAATTTTCCCACTATCCTATCATCAACCCTTCCGTGGGGGCATGCCCCCACTCCCCCGAAAAGATACCCCGCCACCCCCGAAGGGCGCCCCAGCGGCGGTTTCACGGCCTTTCAGGGGGCTGGAAAAAGCCAGAGAAAAACCCGCATGAAAAATGAAGCAGGAAGGGGAAAGACACCGGTTAAAACCCGGGAATCATTCCTTCCAACGGCTTGCCATAGCTATCGGATGAAGGGGGTTGGGGGGGCGGCAGCCCCTTGGAAATGATCAGAATTAAGCAGGCTGGATCAAGTCGGCGAACACCAATACGCAAAAATCCGGAAAAGACACCCAGCCGCCCCCGGAGGGCGCCCTTGCGGCGGATCCACGGTCTTTCAGGGGGCTGGAAAAGGCCAGAGAAAAACCTAAATGAAAAATGAAGCAGGAAGGGGAAAGACACCGGTTAAAACCCGGGAATCATTCCTTCCAATGGCTTACCTTGGCTATCATATGCAGGGGGTTAGGGGGGCGGCAGCCCCCCGGTTATCATCCTTCCCATCCTCGGCCTGTTCAAGGTGAAATACTCCTGTTTTCAATAGCAAAACACATCGGAACGATCTTGGCCGCTGATTCATCCGTCACACCGAGATGGATGACCCTGGAGGTCCCGGGTTCCTTTAAAGCCCGGTAATCGTCGGTTTCCCCCCGGCTGTTCTCTCTAGCCCCGTTGTGATGGGCCTTCCTTAAAGGACCCTGTCCTGACAGCCAGACCGCTTCATACTCCGCAGGGGATCCCGATGGGTGGTATTCTTTGTATCTTAGGGAAAATCCGCATTAATGGAGTGCAAGAGGTATGCCGCGAGCACAAAGCTCATCCTCTCTGAAACAAAGACACGAGCTATGAACAACCGCATCACGCCTGTACTGGTACTCTTCCTTGTCACTGCCGTGATCGTTACACCTGCACTTGCCACCGTGTTTCAGAAAACGACGGGGATGAGCCAGAAGTTCACGCCGGCCGGTATTAAAAGTCCTTCTTACAAACCGTTCAACCTGTATCTCAAGGATCGGCAGAACCTGACAACCCCTGTGCCATCAAAGACGCCTACCCCCACGGCGACACCCGTACGGAGCACGGCCATCTATTACCGGGTCGGACCCCTTGGGACGGGAGTAGCACCCGATCCATCGACCGACATGAGGATTATTCTCCAGATGCCGATGACGTCCATCCTCGTGGAGGAGGCAGTCGCGGTGATGCCTGACGGAAGGAGCGTCACGTTCCCTCGCGGCTCCATGCTGGACCGTTCGGGTATACTGCACTACCCGTTCTCGGAACAGACCGTGACTATAACAGGAAAGCCGTTTGTCTTCAAGGAAGGCATCCCTGCGAAATACCTGGCATTCCCCTCTCAGTCGTTCCCGACGACCACGCCCTCCTCCCAGCAGCCATGGACGTACGGGAGCAGCCAGGGATATAACTTCTCGAACTGGCTCTCCCCCCTGAGTTCAAAGTCCTGGGAGCTTCCCCTGCTCCTCCCGGTACCCGGGGTCCCGACCGGAGGGATCTTCGGATAGGATTTTTAGACCGGCGTCGTCCTGCCGGATTCTTATTTTTTTGAAAATAGAACGTATCAAGGTGTCACATCCAAAAATGCTTTAATGCTGTGGTTCTTATTGGGAGATGCGTGATCAACCATGACACCCTCCCGCTCTGTCCTGGTCTTTCTCCTCATTACCATTGTCCTTTCAGGTCTCATGGCGGTCGATGGGAGCGACCTCGTCGGAAAGTTCGGCGCCAATGTCCCGGTGTACAAGCCCCTTAACCAGTATATCCAAGACCGGCCTACTCCGGCTGTCATTATCACCACCCCTGTCCCGGCCGTTAGTCCCACGGCCGTTCCCCAGTCCGGCGTGACAACGGTCTATTATGTCCTCGGAGCAAAAGCGCTCATTCCGTCTTCAA
>CASGHA010000018.1 GCA_949319355.1 uncultured Methanospirillaceae archaeon
TCGGGTACCTGGGACTCCTCAATATCATCCTGTTCGGTTTCAATATCATCCCCGCCTTCCCCATGGACGGCGGGCGCGTGCTCCGTGCATGGCTTGCGAAACGGATGCCCCTGGAACGGGCGACAAAGATCGCTTCAGACATCGGCAAAGGCTTTTCCATTGTTTTCGGGATCGTAGGGGTCCTTACCCTTGCCTTCATTCTTGTCCTGATCGCGATTTTCATTTACCTAGGGGCGTCCCAGGAGTCAACCCAGGTCAGGTACGCGGCCCTCCTAAAGGACGTGACCATGGGTGACATCATGTCCCGTCCGGTCGCGACCGTCCCCCCTCTCATGCCCCTGCACGAAGTCGTCTCCCTCATGTATGCGACCAAGCACCTCGGCTTCCCGGTCGTCGACAAGGGAGTGCTCGTCGGGATGGTGACCGTCGCCGATGTCCATGCCATGTCCTCCATCGACCGGGACGCCATGCAGGTCAGGGATATCATGTCCCGGCACCCTGTCACGCTTCCGCCTGGTGCCCAGGTCACCGAGGCGCTGCGCCTGATGACTCTTTCAGATATCGGCAGGATCCCGGTCGTCTCGGACGGTGTCCTGGTCGGGATCGTAACACGGACCGATATCTTCAAGGTTATCGAACTGAAGGGTATCTGACCCCTGGGACAATGTCCTGGCGTGCAGCTCCCGGCGGCCGCCGGAGCAGGTGTCATGAAAAGGTGAACGGGACGGATGCAGGGAGCGGTCCGGTCAGGGACTCCAGCTCCGAACGGTTTGAAAACGGACGTTTTGCTGCTATCAGCCCGGCCTTCTTCTTCCCGACGCCTGGTATCCACCCCAGTGCCGCGACAGGCAGGGTATTGACCGGGACGGGACAGGGAAGCGCGGTCAGCGAACGGGAGCCGTACCCTGCGACGAGAGCGTCGCATACCGTCAGCTTCACCATCAGGAGGGGAAACCCCACGAGGATAGGGTAGGAGCCCATCTGTCTCCCGAATGAGGTACTGCCCGTAACCTCGGTGATGACATCCCTGAGGACAGTGCCCGGTGGAAAGACCTTTTCGAGCATCGGGTGGTCAAACCGTTCGCGGACGGTGGTCTTGAAACGCAGGAACCGTTTTTCGTGACGGCGGAGGGTGTTGTCCGAGAAGGCCCGGGTGCCAGGGAAGGGCATCAGCTGCCTGATATTCACCCTCCGTACCAGGAGACCGGCTGCAAGGACGCGGGCAAGAAAATCCTCGTTTTTATCATAGGTCGAAAGGGTCTCCCCTGCAAGTCCGCACACGAAGTTGAGACCCGGCAGGAGGTCAGGGACGTTGTCCCTCCGTTGTGCACCGACCTCGTTCACGACCTCAATGGCCCTGAACACCTCGTCAGGTGAAGCTTTGAGGTTATTTGCACGGATAACTTCCGGATCGGCGGTTTCCATCCCGAACGCCGCAACGTCCCCGGGGGTATGCCCGGTGACGATTACTGCAAGCGCTTCCCGTGCCTCGTCCTCGAAGCGGGCTATCGTCCCCGGGTTGATGTTGTCGATAGGGAGGGTCTTCAGTCCCGGAGCCGCCTGTCTGATCCCCGAAAAGAGCTCTTCGAGGGCACCGGGGTCAGGGCGTGGCGTCTCTCCGGGTCCGGAACGATAGGCGAGGAGGTCCGGCTGCCTGCCCAGGCGGAAATGGAGCGCCCCGTGTGAGGAGAGTGCTGCGACCTCGGCGGCGATGCCGGCAGTGCCCCGGTATACCGGAGGACCGTAGAATGGCTCGGTGCAGAAGGAGCAGCCCCCGGTCACCGACCTGGCGCAGCCCCTCGCGGTCTCGAGTTCGCAGATCACATAAGGATACGACGGGTGCTGCCTGATGACATGACCCCCGAGCACCGCCCACCGGTCCTCAAGGGTGTAGTCCTGCCGGGACACCCCCTCATCCCCGCGGACCCAGGCGTCCACAGCTTCCGCAGGGGGTCCTGCGAGGACCGCTGAAAAACCCGTTCCTTCGAGGGGAACAGCATGTTTTCCCCCGGCACCGGCGTACCCGAAGGTCACCGGGCCGCACAGTGCCGACCGTCCACCCCTGCAGAGGTGGCCTATCTGCCTGATGTCGGTGAGCGTCGCCGGGCTCCCGCCGAGATAGGCCCCGGGGACCGTCGTCCCCGCGACCATGACTACAAGCGGGGCATTCCTGACAAGTACCCCAAGCGACGGGTCCCCCCGGATCTGGTCGATGGTGAGGTACGTGCAGGAAAGATGGTGTTCCTCGAGGACCCCGGCAATCGTCCTGATATACGGGGAGATGTAGGGCGGGACACCGAGACATGCCGGCTCGTCGACGTACCCGTCGATCAGGAGGGCCTTAACAGTCATACCCGAGACGTGCGAGCAGCCGTTTCGCCCAGACCAGCTTCCCCCGTTTCATGGGATTGACGCTGGTATCTTCGCAGTCGAAGCCGGCAAGCCGGACGGATGCCGCCCCGAGATGGAGCACTCCGTAGACGGCCCTGTCCCCATCTGAAAACCCCCCGAAATTATAGACCCCGGGGACGGGGGAGGCCTGGGTCGTCAGGACGAGAGGCCCCGTTATATGAGGCACCCATTTATCGAGGAGGGGGATGTTATCACCATGGGCGTGGACGACGAGCACGGTCCCGAGAAGGTTCATTTCAGTGAACAGGTCGTCGGCCCCGTCGAGGTCGGTGAAGATGATCTCAGGCCGTATCCCGTTGCGGTACAACACGAGGGCCGCTGCGTCCGCGGCACAGATGACTCCCGATAGTTCCGGGATGTCGTTCATAAGCGAGGGGGCATTGCCACATACGGTCACATCCCTGTCCTTTACCAGCCCTGTCAGGACATCCAGGTCATCGTGTGGTGAAATGGCTGCCGCCCGGTCACGAGCGGCCTCGTCCCCAGCCCTGTCAAATTGGAAATAATCCAGTATCTCCTGGTACAGGGGCTCCCAATCAGAGAATTCCATTGTCCTCCTTAAGCCCGTCTTCACTCGCTTTCCTTTCGGCTTTCTGGGAGATGTCGAGGCGTTTTCCGTCACGCTCGAGCCCGACGATGTCTGAAAAACGTTCCAAGATCTGCCCGATGACGAGGGTGAGCAGGGCTTCCTTGTCGCTGACCCGGGCGAAGTACCGGAGCGGGATCGTTGCGGCCGCCATGTTCGCGTGTCCGCCGGCATCCCCTATCTCCCCGAAGGCCTCTGAAAAGACGTTCCCGATATGGAGCCGCAGGTCGCGGTTCCGGGCTGATATGATGATGGCAGTTTCGGTAATCCCGTACACCAGGGCGGTGTTGACCCCTTCCAGGTTGATGAGCAGGTCAGCAGCCTGGGGGAGGGCGTCGCGGTTCCTGACGTACCCGACATCGGAGAAGAGGTAGCCACTCATGACCCGGCGCTTCGTAATCGCGGTCCCGAGCACGTCCAGTGTCTCCATGGACAGGGAGGGGGAGATGATCTTGTCGAGGAGGTCAGAGTCGGACAGGGGGAGGAGAAAGCCGGCGTTGCAGAGGTCATCAGGGGTAACGCCCCTGCGGAAGTCCTTGGTATCGGAGCGTATCCCGTAGAGGAGCCCGGTCGCGACCTTCCGGTCAAGGGGGATGTCAAGTTCGCGGACGTACTCGGTAAGGATACTCGCCGTGGCTCCAAGGCCGGAACGGAGGTCTACGAACTCAGGTGAAGGACCCGTGTGCTGGCCATTTGAGTGGTGGTCGATGACAATATCCACTCCGGCACCCGGGGAAAGGCCGTTGTTCACTCCGGGAGCAGGGCTGTCGACCAGGGCGAAGTGCTGACATTCAGCCAGCGATGCCGGGCTCAACCGCTCCATCCTGATGTCAAGCAGGTTTACGAGTGTCCTGTTTTCCTGGTGGCCGATGGTACCGTCATAGAAAATCCGTGTTTTCAGCCGGTCAGAATTTGCGATCCTGGCGATCGCCGAGAGGGCGAGGGCGCTTGATATGGCGTCCGGGTCCGGGTTGTTGTGGGTGATGATACCAAGCGTCCCCTCATAGCCCTTGAGAAGGGAGAAAAGACGTTTTGACATCCGGGATATGGAGATTTTTTTAATTTCCGCGACGGCAGCCCTGGCCACGACGAGCTGGGGATAGAGGACAAGGTCTGCGCCTTCGGTTTCCATGAGACTGGCCGAGAGGGAGTCTGACGCGCGGATGACGACATGGGCTGCAGGGCATGCCGCCTTGATCATTTTGAGTGCGGCCAGGTTCGCTTCATTGTCGTCACTCAGAATAAAGGCTATGTCAAAGGTCGGGATGTCATTCAGAAGGTCAGGGCCTCGGATGTCCCTCAACCGGGTGTCGAACTGTTCGTCACGGAGTTCCTGGACGCGCTTTTCGTCCCGTTCAAGAATAAGGACGCCCTGCTGCTCATTCACGAGTTCGCGGAGGACATGGTAGCCGGTACTGCCGCACCCGCAGATCAGGTACTTGACCCTCCTGTCCCTGACCGGCTGCGTCCTCTCCTGCATACTATCGTTTTTACCCGCATATCCTATTAAATGCGTGACGGTAAACAACACCCGGTGGTTGATAAAGAATCGAAACCTTTATTCGAATCGCAAAACCACAGAATAAGGCACACGGGCTTGTAGCTTAGTTCGGTAGAGCGACGGACTCTTAATCCGTAGGTCAGGGGTTCGAATCCCTTCAGGCCCGCTCCGTTTTTGAATATTTTTCCTTTTGGAAGTTCCCTGTGTTCAGTTTAATTGTATTTAATTTTATGTTCCAATGGTTTGCATAGCTGCACGGCATAGATATATATTCACAATAGCAAACATCAGAACAAGGACGTTTTTTGATGGGAATATGGGATTTTTTTACCCGGTCAGGTGATCCACCCATTTTTCTTCAGATATTTGAACCAATACAGGGTACCTCCCCCGGGGGTGGTCCAGATACCTGAACCTGCCAGACATATTCCCTCCACGGTCCAGACCCCCGGCAAGGACAATCCTCTGCACCACCTTGCCGCGTTTTTTGAGCACCACCCCCTCGCTACATTTGCCATAGACTTATCCGGCTCGGTACTTTTCTGGAACAGTGAGATAGCCCGCCTGACCGGCATCCCGCCTTCCCAGATCCTTGGCAGGAATGACCATGCCTATGCGGTCCCGTTCTATGGGACAGAAAGGGACATGCTGATCGATTACGTCGCTTCACCCGTCCTTGCCTGCGAACCAGGCTTATATTCCCGTTTCATCAGAAAGGGTGAGCTGGTAATCGGAGAGAACCAGGTGACCATGCCCGATGGGACCCTCCGTCACTTTTACGGGGTGGCCTCCCCGGTATATGACGCCTCTGGCGCCAGGATCGGTGCTATTGAAACGGTCATGGACATCAGCAGGACCTGGTGCGATGACGTATCACAGACTGATGCGACAGGGTCACTTGCACCGGATTTCTACCGGTATATCTGTGAATCCATTCCTCTGGCGGTCTTTGTCAAGGATCCTCTAAGCCATTTCCTTTTTCTCAACAAGGCCGCCAGGGAGATGATTTGTGACAGGAATGGTGGCGGTAACCCGGTCGGCTTTCCCGGGGCGGAAGGTCCTGAAACGGACCTCTCCGGGCTGCCCGGCATGTCCTCCCTCCTTACACTCAACGAGAATGACGGCAGGGAGGAAACGCTTGTCACCGACATGGAACGGGCCGCCCATTACCACGATTACGGCTACCTGAATGGTTCACTCGCCTGTATCGACCTGTACCGGGCCGCCGTCAGGGATGACGACGGAAGGGTCCTCGGGACGGTCGGGGTCGCACGGAATATCTCATCAGAAAAGGTCACTGAAAGCCTGATCCAGGAGAAGGAGGAGCGGTCCAGCACAATCCTCGCCCATCTGTCAGCTGGAATATGTGTTTCTGACCGGGACGGTGTGATCGTCGAATGGAACAACCGTTGCAGGGATATAACCGGGCGCGAGGGCTGCTCGACCTTAGGACGGAGGATCTGGGAGGTCTGGGCAGACATGAATAACCCGTTTCCTGGGACGGGCCAGTGCATGCAGGATACCCGGGACTGGTTTTCAGGAATGCTTTCCGGCCCCCTCCCTGAACAGGGGTTTTATGAGGCTGAGACAACCCTGTCCCATCCTGACGGAAAGAAACGGATACTCATGATCAGGTCAACCCCGCTCGAGACCCTGTCAGGGCGTCTTTTGTCCAATGAAGTGTATGATGTGACCCGCGAGCGTGAGGTGGAGATGGACCTCCGTGAGAGCACGCGGAAACTGGAACTTCTTACTGGTATCACCCGCCATGACATCCTGAACCAGCTGACGACCCTCTCGGGCTTTGTCGAACTCGCCCGTCACTGCAGCGACGAGGCAGAGCTCCACGAGGTCATACGGCACCAGGAAGAGATAATCCGCAGGATCGAGGAAAATATCCTTTTTTCCCGAAATTATCAGAACATCGGGAACTCGGCCCCGCAATGGCAGTCGTTGTCACGGGTCATGGAACGGATCTCGGAGGGCATGATCGAGACCGATGGCATCATTTACCGCTCGTTAGGTACCGTCGAGGTCTTTGCAGACCCGCTCCTGCCAAAGGTATTCTTTAACATCATCGAGAACTCTTTCAGGCACGGTGGTGCGGTCAACAGGATCGACATCAGGTGCGAAAAAACCCCAGGGGGGTGCACGATCACCTTCGAAGACGATGGGTGCGGCGTCAACACCGGAGAAAAGGAACTAATATTCCGGCAGGGATACGGAAAAAACACCGGTCTTGGCCTGTTTCTTAGCCGCGAGATCAACAGGATAACAGACAACGGTATCCGGGAGACCGGCATTCCCGGGAGGGGGGCCAGGTTCGAACTGGCGGTGCCTGCCAGTAACATGCGGGACCAGGGTCAGAAACCCTGATTTTTCCCCGGGAATGACTGGCCGCATGGAGAAATGAGTTTTCAGGTTCCCTGTCGATGGTCGTTACGACCCTATTTTAAAGAGCATCTCCTCGAGGGTCGGGTAATGTGACTCGATCCGTTCAACCCGCCCTTCGTGCGCAGATATCACCGACGTGATCGCGTTCATCTCAGGGATATCGGCCGCAATGGTGTGAAACATCCCTGCATCGCGGTTCACAGAGGCGATGGCGGCAACCGGTCCAGGGTCAGGAATGGTGAAGTAGATGGTATAGGTCAGGGTGCCGAAACGGTCGCGGAGCTCCTGGATCGAACCCATTGCAATCATCTGTCCCCGTTTCAGGATCATGATACAGTCACAGATCTCCTCGATCTGGAACAGGTTGTGGGCCGAGAGGACCATGGTCTTGTCCCGTGAACGAAGTTCCTTGATGTACTCGATGATGAACCGGGACGTCATCGGGTCGAGTCCCGAGGTCGGTTCGTCATAGACGAGGAAGGAAGGGTCATGGATCAGTGACCGTGCAATAGCGACCTTTCTCCGCATACCCTTCGAAAAGTTCCCAATCTTTTTCCCGTCCGGGTTCAGCTCGAGGGCGGCGAGGAGTTGTGATTCCCGCCCGGATATGGTTTCCTTTGAAAGGCCGTAGAGCTGGCCGAAGAAGGTCAGGTAGTCATGGACCGTCATGGTGTCGTACAGACGGGACTCCTCGGGGAGGTATCCGAGCGAGTTCTTGGCTGCCATGGGGTCGGCAACGATGTCGTGGCCATTGACCAGGATCGTTCCGGAGGTCGGCCGGATGAGGCCGGCGATGATTTTCAGGAGCGTAGTCTTTCCGGCACCATTGTGTCCGATGATACCGCATATCTGGCCTTTTTCGCATGAAAACGAGATGTTGTCCAGGGCGTTTAATCCGTTGTACTGTTTGGAAAGCCCGTTCGCCTGTATCATGGTTGGGGTACCGTCTGTTATAGTTCCCCGGATATGAAAGCTTTTGTCGTTGCAACCGTCCTGTGCGGAAACCCTCATCCAGAGCCTGCCCTTTCAGCACGGTTCATATACCATTTAAGACAGAGTTCACAGAAGCACGGACCTGGAAATGGGATCGGGGTGGGCGCGGGGAGCGCTTATTATTGCAGGATGGGAGGTCAGGCGACTTTTTTCGTCCATGAGCCGGGATGTGGCCCCGCTTTCCATTGGCCTTATCATCCTCCTCGTGCTGGTAACCGGGGTGTCCACCCAGAGCGGCTTTCACATGAGCGACGGCATGTACCGCATCGGGGCCGACGACCCGGTATATGGCCGCCTGTTTGCCGGAGACAACCGGTTCGAGATCATCCTCGCTGATACCGCGACCCTTGACCGCAACCGGAGGCAGTTCGACCTCGTTATCGTCCAGGGATTTGTCTCCCGTCCTGTCACGGAAAAGGGAAGGGCGGCTTTCAATGCTCTTTCAAAGGACTATGAACGATATGTCGGCTTTATCTATAACCAGCAGACCGACCTCTTCGCTGCCTATCCCCTCTGGATCGACACCCAGTATGTGAAGAGCGAACTGGACTTCCTGGCCACCCAGCAGGGGGAGCGGCTGTTCGGGCCGGGCCAGCTGTCCGGGCTCCCGCCCGTTCCTGACCTGCCGTATGAAACGGTTGAAATCCCGTCGGGATCCATGGGAGTGAGCACCGACCAGCTCCGCCAGGAGATCTCGAAGGGCATGGCGACCGACCCGAGGCTGTCCCGGTACAGCGAGATGGTCACCGGGCAGAAGACGCTCGGGACATTCAAGACCCCCTCCATGCTTTCGCCTCCCCTCCCGTTCGACTCGATCATCCTGGTCTTTGTCTTCATCTTCCCCCTGTACTTCACGTCACAGTTCTTCATGATGTCCATGATGAACGAACGAATCGGGAGACGTGGAGAAGCTCTTTTGTCAGTTCCAATCCCTGGATTCGTTGTACTGATCGGAAAGGCCCTTCCCTACCTCATCGGGATGGTGGGCATATCGGTCGGCCTCACGGTCTTTTTAAAGGCCCCTCTTACCATCATCCTGCCACTTATACCGGTTATCCTGTTCTTTCTTGCCTCAGCTCTCCTTATCGGGATGGTGGCACGGTCTTTTAAGGAGCTCTCCTTCATCTCCATCTTTTTCTCGACGGTCGCGACCTCATACCTGTTCTATCCGACAATCTTCGCGAATGTCCATGTCATCTCAAAGGTCTCCCCGCTGACCCTCATCGTCCTCACAATGCAGGGAACTGGATACACGGTTTCGGATTATGTTTATGCGACGAGCCTGTTCTTCCTGACAGCAGCCGTCCTTTTTTATGCGTGCGTCTGCTCCTTTTCAGAGGAGCACCTGTTCTCCGAACGACCGCTCCTTATGAAGCTCCGGGCGATGGTCGCCGGGATGTTGTCACAGCGGCACCCGTTCGCCACGCTGTTCATTTTTTCGGTTCTTCTTATCCCGTTCGTCTTCAT
>CASGHA010000019.1 GCA_949319355.1 uncultured Methanospirillaceae archaeon
TCCTCACCGGAAACGTCCTGGTTAAAGCACATGACCGCTTGTGCGGCAGGGTCACGATCATTATCGACGCGCTCCATGTCGCGCTTGCGCGCCTCGCCCCAGGCGACATCGTGGTCGTGGGAGACAACGTACCGGTCCAGCTGGCCCTGGTCCCGGCAGGGATCGCCGCGCTCATCATCGCCGAGGGCGCACCCGTGGGCGCACGTCTGCTGGAGGCCGCACGCGAACTAGGAGTGAGCGTCATCGTCACACCGCTTGACGCATTCTCGGCAGGACGGATGATCCACCTCTCCCTCCCTGCAGAAGCCCTCATGGCGACCGATGTCCCGACCGTGAGGCCCGACGACCCGGTCGCGGTCGCCAAGAAGGTAGTTGCAGACTCCCGGTACAGGACGGCCAGTGTTGTCGGCGCAAACGGGAAACACCTCGGGATGATCTCCCGTAACTCATTTCTCGAGGTAATCCACCGGGACGTCGTCCTGGTGGACCACAACGAGTACGCGCAGGCAGTGGACGGCATCGAGACCGCGGAGATCCTCGAGGTCATCGACCATCACCGTCTCGGCGCGCTCTCAACCCTCCGTCCGGTCAGGTTCCTGAATGACACGGTCGGGTCCACGTCAACCCTGATCGCGCGGAGGTTTAAGGAGTCAGGAGTGGAGCCTACCAGGTCCATAGCGGGTATGCTGCTCTCGGGTATCCTTTCCGATACACTCGTGCTGCGCATGTCCACTACGACCGGCGAAGACCGGAGCATGGCAGCATGGCTTGCAGAGGCAGCCGGCGTCGACCCAGTCACCTACGGCTCCGGCCTTATCCGCAGTGGCATGGACCTCGACAGTCCGGCAGCAGACCTTCTGTCCAGGGACCTCAAGCGGTTTCCCTTCTCTGGAAAGGAGGTCCTCATATCCCAGGTCATGACCGCCTCCTGGGACTTCGCACAGGAAAGGAAGACTGAACTCCTGGACGCCCTCGGCAGGCTACGGGAGTCCGGGAAGGCGGACATGGCCCTGCTGTTGGTTACCAATGTCCTTGACGAGGGGAGTGACCTCTTCGCCGCCGGAGATGCGCGGCTCGTCGAATCTCTTGGATATGCCAGCCAGCCTGTAAGGCTCCCCGGGGTCATGTCAAGAAAGAAGGACTTCGTCCCGGCATTCGGGGAGCAGCTCAAAACCGTGCTATGACCTGGTGGACGTACCATGTCCTCCTTTTAGCAGCGGTTACCCTCCTTTTGGGCAGCAGGACCATTCCACAGGGTGGTCTCCCGAACTCTGTCATTCTCCTGTCCGACCAGGCGGGACTCCTCCTGAAACGAGCCCCACCACCTGACCGGCAGGCATCGCAAGAAACCCGGGAACAGCCTTCCGGAGAAAATGTACGCGTATCGTACAACCTGAAGATGGTGGACCGGGAAAGAGACCACACCGTTACCCAACATTTTCCTGTTGATCACCTCCAAAAATCACCGTGAAACAATACACTACAGTGGCGCTCTCCCTTACCCCAAGACAAGTGCTCATATGAAACGGCACGAAACGGGATATGGATTTTACACCAGGGAGCGCGCATGAACAGCATCATCATCCGTGGTGCGCGGGAACATAACCTCAAAGATATCACCGTCGAGATCCCGCGCGACCAGCTCATCGTCATCACCGGCCTTTCAGGCTCAGGGAAGTCCACCCTCGCCTTCGACACCATATATGCCGAGGGACAGCGGCGGTACGTCGAGTCTCTCTCGGCCTATGCGAGGCAGTTCCTCGGGCTCATGCATAAGCCTGACGTGGACAGCATCGAGGGCCTATCACCGGCGATATCCATCGAGCAGAAAAGCACCAGCAGGAACCCCAGGTCCACCGTGGGGACAATTACCGAGATATACGACTACCTGAGGCTCCTGTTCGCGCGTGTCGGTACCCCGTTCTGTCCTGAACACCACATCCCCATCGAGGCCAGGTCCCCGGAGAGTATCACCGCAGAGATATCCACCGGGATTTCCGGTGCGGTCACCGTGCTCGCACCCGTGGTCAGGCAGAAAAAAGGGACGTACGGACAGCTCTTCAAAGACCTCAACCAGGAAGGATTTACGCGCGTCAGGGTCAACGGGGAGGTCAGGAGGACAGACGAGGAGATCACCCTTGAACGATACAAGAAACACGACATCGAAGTCGTGATCGACCGCCTGGAACCGGAAGACCGCTCCCGGCTCGCTGAGGCGGTTGAGAACGCGCTCAAGCGTTCCGAGGACGGGCTGGTCATCGTCCTGGATAACGAAGGAAAAGACCACCTCTTTTCATCGAGGATGGCCTGCCCGGTCTGCGGCCTGACCTTCGAGGAACTCCAGCCGCGCATGTTCTCGTTCAATAGCCCGTTCGGGGCCTGCGAGGAGTGCAACGGTCTTGGCTTCCGGATGGACTTCGACCCTGAGCTCATCATTCCCGACCGTGAAAAGTCGGTGGCCGACGGTGCGGTCGCCCTCTACAGGAACTTCCTTGACGGGTACCGGTCGCAGTACCTCGGGGCGGTCGCAAAACACTTCGGGTTCGGTATATTAACCCCGGTGAAAGACCTGACCCCGCACCAGTATGACGCGCTCATGTATGGGTCCCCAGAGCGGATCCACTTCTCGATGAGCATGAAAAACGGGGACGCGCACTGGTCCCACCACGGCCAGTGGGAAGGCCTCCTCCCGCAGGCCCAGCGGCTCTACCAGCAGACCCAGTCAGAATACCGGAAGCAGGAACTCGAGAAGTTCATGCGGGTCTCACCCTGCCAGGTCTGCAAGGGGAAACGCCTGAAGGACAAGGTCCTCGCCGTGGAGGTTGCCGGCAGGTCAATCGTAGGGGTGACCGACATGCCCATATCGCAGTGCCTCGCCTTTTTCCAGGACTTGGCCCTCACTGACCGGCAACAGGAGATCGCCCACCAGGTCTTAAAGGAGATACGCGCGCGGCTCCTCTTCCTGGACCGGGTCGGCCTCGGGTACCTCACGCTCTCCAGGAATGCCGGGAGCCTTTCTGGAGGGGAGGCCCAGCGCATCAGGCTTGCCACGCAGATAGGGTCAAGGCTCATGGGCGTTCTCTATGTCCTTGACGAACCATCCATCGGCCTCCACCAGCGGGACAACCAGAAACTCATCGGGACACTCCGCGAGCTCCAGCAGCTTGGCAATACCCTGATCGTCGTCGAGCACGACGAGGAGACCATAAAAAGCGCCGACCACGTCATCGACATGGGCCCGGGGGCCGGGATCCACGGGGGTCTGATCGTCGCGCAGGGAAGCCCTGACGTCATTGCAGAGACACCGGGTTCCCTGACCGGGCAATACCTGAAGGGTGAGCTGAAGATTGAGATCCCCGTAGCCCGGCGGAAGCCGAAGGGGTTCATACGGCTGAAAGGGTGCCGGGGAAACAACCTGAAAGGGATCGACGTGGACGTCCCCCTAGGGGTACTGACGGTCGTCACGGGTGTTTCCGGCAGCGGGAAGTCGACTCTGATATCTGATACCCTGTACCCCGCTCTGATGAAGCAGGTCCATCACACCCGGTTGCAGGATGGTGTTTACGACTCTCTTGAGACTGATATCCCGGTCGACAAGGTCATCGTCATCGACCAGTCGCCGATCGGGAGGACTCCACGGTCCAACCCGGCGACATACACGAAGGTCTTCGATGACATCCGCGCGATCTTTGCAGAGACCAAGGACGCGAAGGTGAGGGGGTACGCACCAGGACGGTTTTCATTTAACCTCAAGGGTGGGCGCTGTGAGGCGTGCCAGGGAGAGGGGCTCATCAAGATCGAGATGAACTTCCTCCCCGATGTCTACATCGAGTGCGAGGAGTGCAAGGGGACCCGTTACAACAGGGAGACCCTCGAGGTGAAGTACCGCGGCAAGTCCATAGCCGAGGTCCTTGCCATGTCGGTCGAGGAGGCCCTTGAGCTGTTCAGGAACATTCCCTCCATCAGGCAGAAGCTCGAGACCCTTTCAGCGGTCGGCCTTGACTATATCAAGGTCGGGCAGTCCTCGACGACCCTTTCCGGGGGAGAGGCCCAGCGCATCAAGCTCACCCGGGAACTCGCCAAGCGCGCAACAGGAAAAACCGTGTACCTCCTCGACGAGCCCACCACGGGGCTGCACTTCCATGACGTCAAGAAGCTGATTGCCGTACTCGATGCCCTCGTCGAAAAGGGGAACTCGGTTATCGTCATCGAACACAACCTCGATGTCATCAAGTCCGCAGACCACCTCATTGACCTTGGCCCCGAGGGAGGGGATGGGGGCGGAAGGATAATCGCCGAGGGGACACCTGAGGAGATCGCACGATGCCGGAAGAGCTATACCGGGAAGTACCTGAAGTCAGTCCTGGCGAAGGGATAGATACAGCCTCACTCCCGGAATCCCCCGGGTGTTACCTGTTCAGGGACCGTGACGGGGCCATCCTCTACATCGGCAAGGCGAAGAACCTTAAAAAACGGGTCTCGAGCTACTTTCACAAGAAAGACCACGAGGCGCGCATACAGAACATGCTCGACCAGGTGGCGGACCTTGACTTCATCGTGACCAGTACCGAGGTCGAGGCGTTCATCCTTGAGAACAACCTGATCAAGGCCAACAAGCCGAAATACAACATCGACCTGCGGGACGCGAAAAACTATGCCTACATCCACCTCTCTGACGACCAGTTCCCAAGGATCGGGATCGCGCGCCAGCATATGGGAAGAGGTAACTATTATGGACCTTTCACATCGGCGGCAGAACGTGACAGGGTCCTCCACCTGGCAAAAAAGATCTTCAGGCTCAGAAGTTGCCGGACCATGCGCAAACGGCCCTGTCTCAGGTGCCACCTCGGGACCTGCAGCGCCCCGTGCCAGTCCCGGTTGACGAGGGACGAGTATCTCGGACAGGTCAGACACGCCGACCTCTTCCTCAAGGGTAAGACAGGAGACCTGGTCAGGGACCTTGAGCAACAGATGAAGGAAAAATCAGATTCCGCCAAATTTGAAGAGGCCCTTCTTATCCGCGACCAGATCTCCGCCTTAAAACATCTGTCGTCCCGGCAGTACGTCCAGCGACGACCAGGCTGCGATGAAGACTGTATCAATTACCTGGAGGTTGACGGCACCACCTTTCTCACGGTCTTCTCAATCCAGAACGGGCGGCTCCTTGAAAAGCAGGACTTTCACTTTCCAGCCCGTTCCGGGTTCCTTGAGGAGTTCATCGTCCAGTACTACGGAGATAACGAACCTCCCGCTGAGGTAATCGTCCCGGAGCCACTGCCGCCCGCCGTCGCCGGATACCTGTCTCACCGGCTTGGGAAGAAGGTAACCATAACCGTCCCGAAGGCTGGTGAAAAAAAACACCTCCTTGACCTTGTCAGAAAAAACATTGAGGCATCGCAGCAGGGAGGGAGGATGAAAGTGGCTGCGCTCATGGCAGCATTGTCCCTTGAAAAAGAGCCTTCGGTCATCGAGTGCTTTGATATTTCCCACACGGGCGGGACGGCAGTCGTCGGATCGATGGTCAGGTTCAGGGATGGAAAACCGGAAAAAAAGGAATACAGGCGTTTCCGGATCAAGACCGTCGAGGGCATCGACGACTTCGCTGCTATAGGTGAGGTCGTTGCGAGGCGCTATTCCCGCCTTGCACGCGAAGGAGCCCCGTTCCCGGACCTTGTCCTCATAGACGGCGGCAGGGGGCAGCTGAATGCCGCCCTTGACTCGCTTGACCACCAGGGAATAACCATCCCGGTTGCCGCAATTGCCAAGAGGGAGGAGGAGATATACCTCCCTTCATGGCCATACCCGTTAAAGTTCCAGAGAAATGACCGGGGCCTCCTCTATCTCCGTGAGGTCAGGGACGAGGCACACCGGTTTGCGATTGCCTACCACAGGCTGCTTCGGAAAAAGGAGCTGTGACCGTGAACCGTTTCGATCTGGTATCTCCCTTCTCCCCTGCCGGCTCACAGCCGGATGCAATCAGGAAGCTCGTCTCAGGTATCGGAGAGAAGCACCGGTGCCAGACCCTCCTCGGAGTCACCGGCTCGGGAAAGACGTTCACCATGGCGAATGTCATCGCACAGGTCGAGCGCCCGACGCTCGTCATCGCACACAACAAGACCCTTGCCGCGCAGCTCTACAACGAGTTCAAGGAATTTTTCCCGAACAACCGGGTCGAATACTTTGTCTCGTACTATGACTACTACCAGCCGGAGTCATACCTGCCCCAGAAAGACCAGTACATCGAAAAGGACGCACAGATCAACCCTAAGATCGAGATGCTCCGTCTTTCTGCCACGGCATCGCTTCTTTCCAGGCGGGATGTCATCGTCGTTGCCTCGGTCTCATGCATCTATGGTCTCGGACGCCCTGAGACCTTCGAATCGATGGGATTTGACCTGTCAGCCGGACAGAAGGCCGACAGGAAGGAGATCATAACCCGGCTCATCGACAGCCAGTACGAACGGAACGACCTCGAACTGGTACCCGGGCGTTTCCGGGTCAAGGGAGATACCAACGACCTCGTGCCCGGTTACTTCAACAACATCATCCGTATCGAACTGTTCGGGGACACGATTGACAGGATTGCTGAGATCGACCGCACCACGGGCTCTGTAAAGGAAACCATGAAGTATTTCTTTGTCTTCCCGGCACGGCACTATGTGATCCCAGAGGAGGAGAAGGAGCGGGCGATCCACTCCATACAGGAGGAACTCGAACGACAGCTCCCGAAGCTTGGGATGCTCGAGGCTCACCGCCTGGAACAGCGGACCCTGTTCGACATCGACATGATCAGGGAGACCGGGAGCTGCAAAGGGATCGAGAACTATTCACGCCACTTCGATGGCCGCAAGGAGGGAGAAAAGCCCTACTGCCTCTTAGATTACTTCCCCGAGAATTTTCTGATGTTCATCGACGAGAGTCACCAGACCATCCCCCAGCTCCACGGGATGTACAACGGCGACCACTCGCGCAAGGTCCCCCTGGTGGAGTACGGTTTCCGGCTCCCGAGTGCCTTTGATAACCGGCCGCTTGTCTTCGCTGGGTTTGTGCGGAATATGAACCAGGTCAATTTTGTATCGGCCACACCTGCATTATACTAACGGGAGT
>CASGHA010000020.1 GCA_949319355.1 uncultured Methanospirillaceae archaeon
ATTGGCAACGGCAAGCCCGAAATCGTTGTGGCAATGGATGTCAATGGGGCAATCAACCTCACTGGCTATCCTCCGGACGAGTGATTTTATTCCGCTCGGAGCCATCACTCCGACTGTATCCGGGACATTGATGATGGTCGCCCCGGCTTCAGCGGCAGTCCTGAAGACCTCAATGAGGTAATCACCGTCGGTCCTTGTCGCGTCCATTGCCGAGAACATGCAGGACCCAAGGTGGTCCCTGACATACCCAACCACGGACCCTGTGATGTCGAGCACCTCTTCACGGCTCTTCTGGATAGTATGGACCCTCTGGACATCCGAAGTAGGGATAAAGACATGGACCATGTCGACGCCACAGTCGAGGCACGTGTCGATATCCGACCTGACGGAACGGGCGAGGCCACAGACCGCCGAGTCAAGGGATAATGCAGCAATCTCCCGAACCGTATCGCGCTCTGCAGAAGAGGACGCAGGGAAGCCTGCTTCAATCGTATGAACACCGATTTCAGAGAGCTGTCTGGCTATCTCGATTTTTTGTTCCAACTGGAATGATACACCCGGGGTTTGTTCTCCATCCCGCAGGGTTGTGTCGAAAACAGTGATCTTTTCCTTCGCAAAGCTGTCAGTGAAGAAGACAGCTCCCCGCTGACAGGCTCGTCATGCGTGACATGATAGGATTGTGGGCGCTCGGATTATTTAAACCACTCCGTGCGGCTGAATCGTGCCCTCCTATCGATATGTTTATGAAGAAACTTCTCTAATATCATAGGGCAAGAACCCGCCTTAACTCAGACTGGTAGAGTGCGCGGCTGTAGTATGGATTACCGTTTCAGGTAACTGCGCGGCTACCGCGATGTCCCCGGTTCGAATCCGGGAGGCGGGATCTTTCACCTCGTGCCCAGGTAGTGTAGTGGCCTATCATGTCGGCCTGTCACGCCGACGACTCGGATTCGAATTCCGACCTGGGCGTTCACTCTTTTCTGTGAATTGTGCCAGATCAAGGCTTACATTCCGGCTATCTGGTTTTGTGGTTTATTATCATTCGTGCAGGGTAGCGGGACCGGGACAAGGCAAAACTCTTGTATACTATTCGTGAGAAATGTACGTTCATTGATCATCTGCAGGTAAGGAGACCTCCATGAAATTTCACGTAATGATTATCGCTATGATAGTAATGAGCCTCTTTTCAGGGCTTGCAGCAGCAGACAGACTTCCGAACCAGACCCCTGAAAACCAGGTCATTTCCGTTATTTCGATTGTAGAAGTAATCGGGACGTATATTGGTTCTTCGTCCCTCCAGTGGACCCTAGGTGGTCCCGGAGCCCTCCACACCGGCTCGCTCAATGCGAACGAGGTCAGGAGCACGGTAGCCTATTCAGAGAATACCGCGACGAATGGCGGGTACCTTGCAGAATCCAAGACCTTCACTCTTGACACAGGCAACAAGGCGGTAGGCCAGTACAACCTGGAAACAAGTAAGACCTTCACCTACGCAACAGACAGCAACACGGGAAGTGTCCTCCAGGCATCAGAAATGCTTGCGATGGACCTCATGGGCAACTCCACGCCCACGAGCGATGTCGTAGCATGTCCATTCGGCCCTTCAGCAAGTGAGTACTATCCGGCGTTCTGCAACGTCGTGTACGCGAAGTCATCGGTCATGGGAATGACAACAGGTGCGGTTTCTTCGACGGCAAAAGCCCGGGTGGTAGCATCAACGGCTGATGTTCCGTCCGCCTTTGAATATGCCTTCGATGTCAAACCTGACGAGTCAAGTGGTCTTGGTTATGCCATGGGAACCTTTGGGACCGAGTTCGGTGTTTCGATAAAGGAGGCCCGCGGGAACAGCACCACTCCGTCATCGACGATTGTCTTCACCGACAAGGCGGTAGCGAACGGAATGGTCTCCAAGTTCCACAAGGAATACACCTACATGTCCAGTTCAAGCCTCTAATCTTTTTTTGGCGGTGTTTTCGCTGATGAAAATCCTGGTAGCGGTTCTCATTATCATCGGGGCATCCCTTCTTGCTACGGCAGGGTCAGCTTTTAACTGTGCATCACTTACCAATGGCTCAGCATGTCCCTTTTCTGCGGGTTCATGCAGCCAGCAGATCATAACCGTCCCTGTTTCGACAATGAACGCGAACTTTACCGCTGACAACCGCTCGGGAACCGCTCCCCTTACCGTGCAGTTCTATGATTCTTCGTATGGTATGCCAACGGGATGGCTCTGGGACTTTGGTGACGGAATGACGTCCAGGGAACGTCATCCGAAGCATACATACACTGATGCAGGAAAATACAACGTCACCCTTACAATAAGCCAGAACCATGGCGATAAGAACGGTACGGTGTGGAGCTGGACCGTCATGACCTATGAAAGTGCAAAGCTGGAACCGGGGTATATCATCGTTGCCGGGATGCCCGAAACCCGTGTTGCCACCGGTTCTCAAAGGTCATCGGCTCTTGCGGGAGTAATGGCAGGAAAAACGGCTGCAGGATATCCTCCTCTTAAAACAGCCTCCCGCTTGAAAAAATCTTCTTAATTTTTTTCATTCGCTCCATTTTTATTGTAGCGCTCAATAAGGCGGCTGTTTTTTGATATCAGTGTACCTGGTTATTTCCAGGCATGCTGCATTTCTGTCTTACCTTGCCACTGCAGCAAAGTTCATTTCCGGTCTGGTGTCCAGATCAAGCGGCAGGAAGTTGGAATGTCTTCAGATAGGAAGGGATTCTGGTGACCCCTATGTCATCTCACACCCTGGCTTCCTGAATTATCAGTTGGTCCTGGTAGTTGTACAAATGTATCCCGGGATGCTTTCTTGGTGTTCATTCAACTTCAGGTCCTGGAGTGTTTGCTGTGATAACCCCCCTTCAAGCGCATCGTTGGTTTTAGAACCCTTTTTCGAGTATTTCAGGACCACGGTTGTTGTTGACCCTGGCCTGGGCCGGGTGAAAGGCAGTGTCAGGGGCTTTATACCATATACTTTATAATGCGATATATACCGCCTGAACCTGGACCAACAAAGAAAAGAAAGCCTTGATGCACAGGGAAACGCAGTACGATGTGAGGATGTGGATGGATGACAAAGATAGTTCCCTTTTTGAAAAGGGACGACAAGGACTTCTCTATGCTCTTTCGGATGCTCCAGAACCCGGTATCAGGAGGTATTCTGCGTTCCTGGTCGGTGAGAGAAAAGATCCTGCTGATATTCCGGAACTCATCAGAGCTTTGTCGGATGAGGACAAGGAAGTCAGGAGCCAGGCGACACGGGCACTCTCCCGGTTTGGTGCAGATGCCATAGAGCCACTGTCCCAGGCATGCAGTTCAGGTTCGTGGAAGGTCCGGTACCGGGCCGCCGAGGCACTGGGGCTCATCGGGATGACTGGCGGCGTCCCTGTGCTCATGGTCCTTGTGAAAGATGAAAAAGACCATGTCAGGTACATGGCTGCCAGATCCCTCGGCAGGATCGGTGATGATCGTGGGCGTGATGCAGTGAGGCCTCTTATTTCCGATGAAAATGAATACGTGCGGCGTGCTGCCCGGGAGACCCTGGGTACGTCGTATGATGCAGTATGACCCGGTTTTCTTAGTTCATAATTAAAGACCAAAAAGAAAAACGCATGAGTTTGAGGAAGGATCCTAACGGATCCTGGTGCCGGGTGAAACGGGGATCAGTGGGACAAGGAGTGAGGCTTTGTCTCCTGCCGCGAGGATCATGCCATTGCTCTTCACTCCGAAGATGGTCGCCGGTGCAAGGTTGGCGAGGACCGTGACCTGTTTGCCCACGAGATCCTCAGGTTCGTAGAACGCAGCAATTCCACTCACTATCTGGCGGATTTCCCCTCCCAGGTCCACACTGAGGAGGAGGAGTTTTTTTGATTTCGGTACTGATGTTGCAGACAGTACGGTGCCTATCCGAATATCCAGGTTTCCAAAATCATCAATGGAGATCTCTTTCATTTTGTTTGCTTTCCGGTTTGCTTCTTCGACACGTTTTTCGAGGAGTCTGTCGAGGTCCTGGATCAGGGCATCATCGAGTTTGCCGAAAAGGATTGATGGTTCAGGCAGCACACGGGGTCCTGCCGTCACCATGCACTCATCCAGCGTCCTTTCACATACCTTTCCGGGATTTCCAAGCATGTTCCAGATCCTCTGTGCACGCTCTGGCATGAATGAATCAATGAGGATCGAAAGCGCCGAGACGATCTGGAGACATGAACGGACCGTCGCAGCAGCTGCCATCCTGTCCTCCTTTATCTGCTTCCAGGGTGCATTGGACTGGATGTAGTTGTTCCCGAACGAGGCGAGGGTCATGATGGCATCCATAGCCACCTTGAACTCGTATGATTCCATGGAACTGCGCACAAGGGACAAGGTCTGTGCAATCTCCCCGTCAACGGTCGGATCAACCGGGGCGTCAGGAATTCCTCCGAACTCCTTATGTGCGAAATAAAGAGTCCTGTATACGAAATTTCCGAGTGTACCGACGAGTTCGTTGTTGATCCGGTCCTGAAAGACCTTCCACGAAAAGTTCAGTTCTTTCGTATGATTGGTGTACGATAACAGGTAATAGCGGAGATAGTCTGATGGGAGTCCCTTGTCCAGGTAGTCCTCATTGGTCCAGACGACATAACCACGCGACTTTGAAAACTTATGGTCATCTATCTTGACCATGCCGCTCGCAACAACCGCTTTTGGCACTCCATATCCTGCCGCCCTGAGCAGGGCCGGCCAGAAGATGGTATGATGATAGATGATGTCGCCACCGATGAAATGAGTGACCCTGTTTTCCCCGCACCAGTATTTTTTCCAGTCTTTTCCGTTGGCTTTTGCCCATTCCTCTGTAAATGCGATATATCCTATCGGGGCATCGACCCAGACGTACACAACAAGGTCATCCCTGCCGGGAAAACCGACACCCCACTCGAGCGTCCGGGTGATACACCAGTCACGTAGTTCGTCGCTTACCCAGCCGATAGCATAATTTTTTGCATTTGAAGTCCCCGAAAGGCCGTCGAGGTAATTGAGCAGGTAATCGCGAAAGGCTGAAAGTTTGAAAAAAAAGTGTTCCTGAGATCTCATTTCCGCTCTGCAGCCGCATATCCTGCATGTCGGTTCAATGATCTCTCCTGGTTCGAGGTGTTTGCCGCAACCCTGGTCGCATTCATCGCCTCTTGCCATTACTCCGCAGTGGGGGCATCTGCCCTCGACATACCTGTCCGGGAGAAAACGTGAACATTTCGGGCAGAAACACTGTTGCACGGTTTCAGGATAGACATATCCGTTATGGATTAGCTGCCGGACGATTGACTGCGTCCGTTCGTGATTCGCAGGGTCGTCAGTCATGCCAAAATGGTCGAAAACCACATCCATGCGCCTGAATGTCTCATCAAAATGGCGGTGATACCTTTCGCAGAGGTCCCTCGGGCTGATACCCTGCTCCTCTGCAGAGACGACGACAGGAGTGCCGTGGTTGTCGGAACCACATATAAAAACGACCTCTTCACCGGTATGTCTCATGAACCGGACATAGGCGTCTGCCGGGACATAGGTCCTGAGATGACCGAGGTGACATGGTCCGTTCGTATACGGAAGCCCACAGGTAACGAGAAGAGGCTGACCGTTCATCAGTACCTTTTTTCTTTCAGACTCTTATAATAGAATCACACCATGCCTAAAAAGCCCCAGATTCTGACTTCTTCTTTCGGATCAGAACAGCTCCCGCCACCTGCAGAGGAGATTGCCAGCTGGGTCGGAAGGTTCCGTGGGCACACTGCAGACATTCTTACCATCCGGATGGCTGCTTCGCTGTTGCCGCAGGTGAAATCCGGGATAACCATTCCCTGTGCTGGAGGACTATGTTCAGCCACGAGAATTATTCCGCAACTCAAGACTCCCGGAATTGACGACATGCCTGTCCAGGAACCCGACCTCACGATGATTGCCCACGACGCCAGGATGGCAAGAAGGCTCTCCCGTGAATTCGCGATGGCATTTCCTGCCCCCTCGGCACTGATGAAGCAGGCACCCCGACCTCCCGGCAAAGAGGAACTGGAAAACCTGTTATCAGAATATCGTATGATCCTCAGGATCGCCAGGGATGAAGGAAGCCGCTACCAGGTCCTTATCTCGAAAGAACCTGATGATATGGAAATGGAAGAACTATGCGGCAGGAGGACGTTATTTTTCCCGCTTGAACGCACAGAACCGGTGCTTGAAAGGGTACTTGAGTTCCAGAGGATCCTGATAGTGTCTCCATCGGAATGGCACTTCGTGGAAGACCTTGCAGGGAGCTATCGTGTTTCTAAAGTGGTTATCATCGATGCTGATGAGGAAGTCCTTGAACAGGCTGCATCGGTTTTTGAACACAATAAAATCGAAGCAGGGGGTTATCTTGGAACCGGTTCTGATCCTGATTACTGGAGGACTCTTGTTGAAAAAGTCAGGGTCAAAGAGAATCAGCCACCTCGGCGAGTTTTCTGACGTGCCTGTTCCGGTGAAGGATGAGGTAGCTCACCTTATCGAGGAGGTTGAAATCAAACGTGCCTCCGGCTGCATGGGGGTGCCCGCCACCCTGGAACTGTCGTGCGATGAGATGACTGACAGGGGGTACCGATCGTATGGAAAACTTACCACTCTTTGAAATCAGGACCTCAATCTCTGAACCAATCTGGTCGCGGAGAAAGTGGGCTGTTTCACTTGGATAACCGTACATCGGGGCAAAGATGATCCGGTATTTTTTGCCGGCCATATAGGACTTTTTTTTACTTTTTTCCATTATCCCCTGCATTTCCCTCTGGATATCCCGGAACTCGGTCTGGATAACATCGTCGCTGAAAATTCCTCTGACCAGGCAATCCCTTACATAATCGCGGTTTTTCTTTCTCTGGAGCACCTGGCCTAGGACGGCTGACCGGGGGTCCTTGTGAAGCCAGAGGTCATAATCACAGACCACCCCTGCAATCTCTGCGGCCTTCTGGTCACCAGGCAGGAGATCGCGTGCACAGATACCGCACCCACAGGTCGCCGTATCGACGTGCAACAGGTCCGTTACTCTCGAGACGGATTCCTGCTCATCAGGGAGCCACCTGTGGTGGTCCCGCCATTCAATCCTCCAGCCGTTTTTCCTTGCTTTTTCAAGGCAGGGAATGATCCCCGCCTGGTAGCCAAGGTCACTTATGGAGAGAAGGTCATCTTTTCCTGGGGTATTGGCAATAATACCCATTATCTGCTTGAATTTTCCAACAGAAGAAAAAATAGTGAAAACGCTGTTATAACAGAGCCGGTGGATAGCATCCGCACCTACTCCGTCAAGGTCATTATGGGTCAGGTGGACGACACCTGTCGTTCTCTGGGTCAGGGAGGCTGAGAGGCTGCCACCCGTATCTTCTGGCCGCTTGTTCTGGGGGGACATGAAACGTATACTATCATGTGACCCGGACGAGTATAAAGAGCAGGGAAATGAAGACTGCGACGGTGTAAGGAGAAAGAGAAGTTTATAAGCGTTGAAGGGCAACACTATTACCCGCGCCTCAGTAGCTCAGACTGGGAGAGCACCAGACTGAAGATCTGGCTGTCCCCGGTTCAAATCCGGGCTGAGGCATCCGGACGCCAGGTTCAAATCCTGGTCGCAAAGTTTTTGTATATCCTTTCAGACCCGTTTCTATGGTATCTTCCACGATAGCCACTACCGTACGGACTGAAGTAGCATCTTCACACCGTTTCTCCTGTATCAAAGCTGAGTATGGCATGCATTCGATCGATGCTGCATTGGCATCGAATCGGATCAACAAACGGGATGCCGATCTCATCAAGGAGTTCATAGCCGAGCGAAAGGTCGCTGCCAACATTGGAGCCAGCCGTGCAAATAAATTCATCTATGTCCTGGTCGGATGGAG
>CASGHA010000021.1 GCA_949319355.1 uncultured Methanospirillaceae archaeon
GTCCCCCCCGTTGTTTCCCCGCCCGCAGAGGACGAGAGGCCGTGATGAGCCCATTGATACGGCTTCACAGGCAAGGGCATGGCCTGCGGATTCCATGAGCCTGTCGGCAGTCAAACCCAGTTTCATGGCGTTTTTTTCGACCACACGCATAGTTTCGGCGGTGACAAGGCCGCTTTCCCGAAAGATCTGCGCTCCCTGGATCCAATAAAGCGATTTCATGCAGATTCCCATTCCCGGTAGTGATACTGGTATGTTACTCCATATTGCCTTTTGCCGGAAGAAAGTCAGGCAGCCTCCCAATCCACGAGTTATTTCCCTCGGTATGACCAACGGACAGGCATGGGATTCCATGCGGATATCTGCAGGGGTATCAGGCGCCTCGCCGGGGCATCCGAGGTGACGATTATCTCGCACATCGATGCCGATGGCATTGCATCAGAGGCTATCCTCAATGAGGCCTGTTCGCGTGCCGGTATCTCCAATCGTTCAGTTTTTATCCGCCAGCTGGAACCACTCACCATCGGACTCGTCCCGCGGGACGGGAGCCTTAAGATCTTTACCGACCTTGGTGCCGGACAACAGCAGCTGCTTGCCGAAAACGGTTTTTCTGCCGACGAAGTCCTCATCATTGATCACCATGTGAGCCAGGACGGGGATGTCCCTTACCTGCAGGTCAACTGCCTTCCGCACGGATATAATAAGATAAGCGCGGCAGGAGTCTCGTACTTCATCGCAAAGGGCATGGACGCAAACAATACCGATCTGGCGAAGGTGGCCGTCGTGGGAAATGTCGGGGACATGATGGCCCGGGAGGACCTCGGCCTGGTCGGGCCTGCACGCGAGATTGTTGCCGACGGAGAGCGGCGCGGGGATATCCTGGTGGAGGGTAAAAATCTGAATGCCTATGGAATCTCGACCAGGCCGATCCATATCTGCCTCGCCTACTGCGATGACCCATTTATCCCAGGGATCAGCAACAATGTCCAGACGACACAGAAATTCCTTGAAAACCTCGGAGTTCCGGTCCGGGACCGTGACGGAAGGTGGCTCGTCTGGGAGGACCTGCCCAGGGAAGCACGGGTACGTGTCATTAGCGCCCTCGTCGAACAACTTACCTCTCATGGGGAAACACCCGACAGGCTCCTGGCTGAGACCTACACCTTTCCCGGTGAAATCCCGAAATCGCCGGTAAGGAATGCATCCGAGTTCGCAACAGTGCTCAATGCGTGCGGCAGGTGGTCAAAGCCAGCAATCGGCTCGGCAATATGCCGGGGCCAGAGGGGTGAGGCACTCAGGGCGGCAGAGCATATGCTGGCAAACCACAGAGCGGTGATCAGGGACCTGCTCCAGTACATCCTCGAGAAGGGTGTGGTCGAACTCTCACACCTCCAGTACATGCACGTAGGGAGCCGGTACCCGGACACCGTGGTCGGTATAGGGGCGGGAATGGCACTTAACAGGCTTAACTGGGAAAAACCAGTCCTTATCATGTGTGACCTGCCCCTTGAACCTTCTGTCACGAAAATATCGATGCGGACGAACGATCGGATGGTCAGGAGGGGGATAGATCTCCAGCAGGTATTGACCGTGGCGTCCAGGGAGATCGGTGGCGCCGGAGGGGGACACAGGATCGCCGCCGGCGCTTATATTCCAAAGGAAAGAGAACTATGGTTTGTCAACCGTGTCAATGAATTACTCAGCGAACAGTCTCCTCCGCCGGCTCCAGGTCATTGCTGATTTCCAGTTTGGCAGGGATGTCGGGGTGATACTTCTGCCAGAGGGCTGTACATTTATTCTTGCGAGGTCGGGTCAGCCCCGGCAGGTGCTTCTTGAAGGGAAACGGCTCGCTACCCTCCGGGCATCAGACGGCAGGCTGACACTTGGGATAGAGGGGGCTGTGCGCCTCCATGATATCCTCAGGCCGCCCTCCTATCGCGTCATGATCCAGGAGGACGTGGCAGCCTACATAGTGCGCGGTAAAAACGCCTTCGCACGCCATGTTCTCTCAGCTGACGAGTCTATCAGGGCAGGGGACGAGGTTATGGTCGTCGGAGAGAATGACCGGATCCTCGCGACCGGCTCAGCAGTCCTCTCAGGAGCGGAGATGATGGCCTTTAAGTCAGGTGTTGCCGTACTGGTACGGCAGGGAACTGAACCATGATTCCAGGAAACATGAACCCCAAGCGAATGAAACAGATGATGAAGCAACTTGGCATGGACGTTGCACCCATTGAGGACGTCACGTCAATCGTCATCTCGACACCCAGAGGGGACTATGTATTCGATACGGCTGAAGTCACCGCCATGACGATGCAGGGCATTACGACCTACCAGATCGCCGGAACACCCCGCTTCATGGAGGCCGCCCCCGTGATACCAGATGAAGACATTGCCATGGTAGCAGAACAGGCGCAGACAAGCCCTGAAGCCGCAAAGATCGCCCTTACCGAGTCAAAGGGGGATATTGCAGAAGCCATACTCAGACTTGCAAAATGATACCGCGGCATATCGGAGAAGGAGACCGGCTTGTTATAACCGGGGAAAACCGGACCTATTTTGTTAAGGCAGGGTCACCACCGCTTTCGACGGACCTTGGTATCATTGACCTTAAGGGAGTCATCGGGGCACCGTTTGGTACTGTCATTACCAGTCACAAGGGGGTGTCATTTACGATACGACAGCCCCGTCCGACGGACTTTTTTTCCCATTCCCGTCGCACAGGTGCGCCCATGCTCCCAAAGGACATCGGAATGGTCATCGGGTTCACCGGCATGAACAGGTCTGACCTGGTGCTCGATGCCGGAACAGGAAGCGGTATCGCGGCAATATACTATGCAGGGATAGCCGCCCACGTGGAGAGTTACGAACACAGGGAGGCTTTCGCACGGGCTGCGGCAGAAAACATCGCTGACGCAGGTCTTGATAATGTGGAGGTCATCCATGGCGATGTCCTTAGTGCCGAAGGGACCTACGATATCGTCCACCTTGACATGCATATCGGTCAGGAACATGTCAGGCATGCTTCAGAACACCTCGTCCCCGGGGGATACCTGGCATGCTATACACCCTTCCTTGAACAGACTTTCACGGTATATGACACGGCGTGCAGCTGTTTTTCGGAAGTGTCCATCCATGAGTGCATCGAGCGGGAGCTCACGAGATCTGACCGAGGTACCCGGCCATCAACCAGGGTAGGTCACAGCGGCTATATCACCATCGCCCGGAAATAAGGAAAACGGAGCAGGTAATACATTGCTGCTTACTGCATTTATGCTGATAAAACCCGTCAACTCCGGGAGGAAAGAGTATTCCTCCATAAGAGAGGGACACAGGGCCTCTCAAATAGAGCCCGCCATCAAAAAAACATTATTAACGGGAGATTTTAGCGAATCGCAACGTAAATTGAAAAAATCGTTGTTCGAGAGGGTGTTCTGGGTCACCGGATTCATGCGGGATTGCTTATATACTGCGACTAAATCAACTCCACCGGGCAGTAATAACAAAATATACGGTTTTTTGGCGTTTTCCAATTACTATGAATATCCGGGTCTATTTTCCAAACAAGTGTTGAAAAATGAGTTTTTCTTCTGAATTGTGCAGGATTAAGAGAGAAAGTTTATTAAGGGTCAGTAACTAAAAACAATGGTTGATGCTGAGAGTATCAGCATGAATTGTAGGAGGAAAATAATGAAGTCAAACGGATTTGTAGGTGTCGCACTCATCTCAATGGCAGTGCTGGTTGCATTCACCGGCTTTGCCATGGCTGACCGACTCCCCAACGCGACTCCTGAAAACCAGGTCTTCTCTGTGACCTCGGCTGTCGAGGCAATTGGAACCTATGCTGGCTCCCAGTCGCTCCAGTGGACCCTGAACGGACCCATGTGGGCTGGCCTTCACACCGGTATCCTGAGCCCCGATGAAGTAAGGGCCACCACGGCATACTCCGAGTCAACCGAGACCAACGGTGGATACGCGTCTGAGACCAAGTCGTTCGCGATGGACACCAGGAACAAGGCAACCGACCTGTTCAACGTCGAGACCTCGAAGACCTTCACGTACGCAACCGATGCAAACACCGGCAGTGTCGCCCAGACCTCTGAAATGATTGCAATCGACCTCATGGGCAACTCTACCAGGACCTCTGATGTCATTGCATGTCCGTTCGGACCTTCGATCAGCGAGTACTACCCCGCATTCTGTAACGTAGTCTACGCCAAGTCGATGAGCCAGGGTGTTACCTCTGCAGCGATGTCCAGCACCGCTCAGACCAGGACTGTTGCAGCAACCGCTGATGTCGGAAGCGCACTGAACTACAACTTCGATGTCAAGCCTGACGCATCTGCAGGTGTTGGCTACGCGATGGGTACCTTCGGCACTGAGTTCGGTGTCTCGATCAAGGAAGCCCGTGGAAATGTCACCACGCCCTCACAGACCGTTGTCTACACTGACAAGGCAACTGTTGCCGGCATGGTCGCGAAGTTCAACAAGCAGTACGCTTACAAGGGCTTCTTCGGCTGAATAGGATCAGGGAGCTAATCCCTACTCCAAATTTTTTCCCTTTTGCTGATTCAAACGTTGTTGCGTTTGATGCGTTTTAAAATTACGCTAAATTTTCGAAATTTCTAAAAAATAAGCAATTTAAGGCATTTTCTAGAGGGTTCCCAGACCTCCATATAACAAAGTATATTACCAAGGGTAGCGTATGGGTAGTTGTTCAACCCAACGCAGTGAGGGTGATATTGTTATGGGAAAGGTTGTACGGTTAGCTATGTCAGTAGCGTCAATGCTACTCGTTCTCGGGATGGTCTGGGGTGTTTCAGCAGTGCGTCCGATACCGGGCGGAGCAGAACACTCAGGTCTGTCTACCATAGTCGACGGGTATTGTGAGGGCACGACCATTGTCAATACTGACCTGAGTTATGGAAGCTCCAATGAAGACCTCAACAACGGAGCCGGACTGGCGACTGGTGAGGTCATGGGAACGATAGGGTACCGCCAGAACGTGCTTGCCCAGAACGGTACTACCGACTATGTGCGTAGTCTCGAGCTCGATACCCGGAACGCTACCGCGGGTAACAGGAACCTTGAGGTCCAGAACGCAATCTCCTACCTGGCCAATGGGACCGGTTCCATGGTGTACAGTGAAGCCGTAGCACTCGACGTGTATGCCAACAGTACGACCGATAGCAGTATCAGCTGCCCGTTCGGGCCGAACCCGGCGGAAGTCCCGGCATCCCATGCACAGGTCGTGGCGGGAAGCGATATGATCGGTGTCAAGGAGGTAGCCCTGAGCACTGCGTCCGGAGCGACGTCGACAGCTGCATCACTCGATGTGCCGGTCAGCCTGACGTATAACTTCGATGCACAGGGAATCCCGGGAGTCGGGGGCGATGCCCTCGCCGAGGGTTCGGCAACGGTGTACATGACCGCATCAGTAGAGGGAGGCAATGGGAACAGTACTGCAACGGGTACCCACATCGAGTACAATGATGTGACGCACGTGGACGGTCTCTTCGACCTCGCAAAACAGATGGGATACAGTTCCACATCTGTTGTCTAAATATTTTTTTTCTTTTCAGGTTTAATCGCAGAAATCGCTGACAGTATTGTTGAACTGTCAGGTTATGTCCGATGTCCCATCCAGGTATGGATGCATATTGGGATAAGAAAACCCCCAATACCGAGGTGTTCCAGGTGGAGTGAACATCCCCAGTGCGGGCGTGGTTTTTCCCCAGGTCACACAACCATTACGAAAGATCCTTGAAATTCTCTATTAAAGCAAGGATCTTCTTAAGTTCTGTAATCCGTGTTTGTTTCTCTCTTTTATGCGATAACGCTCTTTCTTTATGCTAAGGATCGTATAATGGTGTCAATGGAGGAAAATCGTGTCTAAAACGGCGAAACATTTACATTGTCCTTAAAAATTTCTCCGCACTAACAAAACGACTTGCCCGATGCTTTAGCCGACTAAATTTCAATCCAGAGGACTCATTAAATTAAGTGGGCCAAAACCAAGGCCTTCCATAATACGCCCCTGAACGCCGCAATTCTTACTGGAATTACACCCAAAGCCCAGGTTCTGAACAGTAACGGGACCAGTTACAGGAAACGGTAGGCCGAGGGCGATCTTTTTATGCAGGGGTTTGTTCCGTTTGTATAAGGGCTCAAAATCGAATCGGTCGAGGGGATTAAGAATGGAATGGGGGTTCAATATTTCTGTCAATTAACTTTTGGCACATACTCTTTATTACGAATGTAAAATTATTCTCATCACGGGGATTCCTCTAGGTGACTGGTACTGTAGAAACAAATAACGGGCAAATGCTCGATTAAAGGAATCATTCATACCAGAAATAACAGGTATAAAATTCCTAAATAAGAGAAAAAAAGGATTAGGCCTTATTTGGTTTTTGGACTGGCCGTTTTGCCAAATGATGATGTATAGGTACCGGCAATCGAGATACCGTAATCTCTTCCACTGGGACTGAAACCCAGCCAAGGCCTGTCACTACCGCTCTGGCTAAAGATTGAGTTATCCCAGACAATCCCACCTGCTGAAGTAATATCTGACGGGAACCCTTTCGCATAATCAGTGCTGGTGAATCCCTTCACATCTGCCGCATTACTCGGAATAATGTTTGCAACGAGTGCGCCTTTAGAAGTAGGATAATAGTAAGCAGTTATATTACCATACTTGGTCTTAGCCAGCCAGTCAGCGCTGTAAACATTATCTTTGACCGTGGCCGCCGCAGTGGTTTTACTACCGAACTTCAGCGAAAGGGTCTGTGAAAATGCAGCTGTTGC
>CASGHA010000022.1 GCA_949319355.1 uncultured Methanospirillaceae archaeon
AGCGGAGAATCCTACGTCCGCGCCAAGGCAAACGAGCTTCCAATCTCGCCAAAGCATGCGATAGAAATCGCAAAATTCATCCGGGACAAGAACGTCGACGTGGCAATCGACTATCTCCACGAGGTTGTCGCCCTGAAGAAAGCAATCCCTTTCAAGCACTTCAACAGGAAGGTCGCCCACAAGCGGGGGCTTGACCGGTGGGATGCGGGCCGCTACCCCCAGAAGGCGTCGAAGGCATTCATACGCCTCCTCGAGTCCCTGAAGAAAAACGCCGAGTACTCGGGGGTTGACGTGGAGAAGCTCCAGCTGATCCACGTCACGGCAAACCGGGGCTTTGCTCACAAGGGGGTCTTTCCGCGAGCCATGGGACGGGCAAGTCCGAAGCGGAAGGAACTCGTGAATCTCGAGATAATAGCGCAGGAGGTATCGTAATGGCAATTGAACGAAAATTCGTGGCTGAAGGAGTCCGCCGTGTCCGTGTTGAGAGGTACCTCACGAAGGAACTCAAGCGTGCCGGTTTCGGCGGAATGGACATTCAGAGGACCCCTCTCGGCACCCAGGTCACGATTTTTGCCGAAAAGCCCGGGATAGTCATCGGAAAGGGAGGCAAGCTCGTCAGGCAGCTGACCATAGACCTCGCCACCAAGTACGACGTCGAATCACCCCAGATAGAGGTCCAGCAGGTCCCGAACCCCGCATACAATGCACAGATCATGGCCGAGAGACTTGCAAACGCCATCGAGCGCGGGTGGTACTTCCGGAAGGCCGGGTCAAGTATCATGCGCAGGGTTATGGAGTCGGGAGCACTCGGTTGCGAGGTTGTCCTTGCAGGAAAACTGACAGGAGCGCGTGCGAGGACACAGAAATTTGTCCAGGGCTACATCAAGCACAGCGGCGAACCGGTTAACACCATCGTCGAGAAGGGCTACGCGGTCGCGATCAAGAAGCTGGGTACCATCGGTGTCCAGGTCAGGATCATTCCACCGGATGCAAGGCTCCCTGACCATTTCGAGATGATCGCTCCTCCGAAGAAGGTCAAGAAAGCTCCGCTTACCGTCACCGAGGCTGTAGAAAGCCTTGATGAGGATATCGCGGAATATGCCGAGGAAGAGTTCCAGGAGTGATGAAAATGGCAATTTTCCGATCCCGTGAAGTGGTCCAGCTGTCCGATGTGGAACTGTCCGAACAGATGGACAAGCTCCGCATGGAGCTCATCCAGTACCGCGGCAAGGTGAGTGCCGGTGGTGCTCCGGAGAACCCTGGCAGGATCAGGGAGATCAAGCGCACCATCGCCCGGATGATGACAGAACAGACCAAGAGGAAACAAGGAAACGAGTCAGCATGATCACGCCGTCAAACATCCTCCGGCATGAGCTCTGTGGCCTCCCGGTGACCATCCGTTCCGCAAGCAACCCGCTTCATGCAGGTATCAGCGGGACGGTCATCGACGAGACGCGGAATATGCTGGTCATCGCTGCCAGGCGGAGGCTCATGGTCCCGAAGGCCGGGTCGGTCTTCAGGCTTACCCTTCCCGGGGCGTCGGTGGTCGATGTTGATGGCAGGGCGCTTGCACACCCTCCTGAAAAGAGGATAAGTGCCCGGATCCGATATCAGAGGTAAATAATGGCACGAAATATTGGGTTGAACGTCCCTGCACCCGAAAAGGAATGCAGCGACGTGCATTGTCCGTTTCACGGCAGCCTGCCGGTGCGCGGCCAGGTGATCACCGGCAAGGTCGTGAGCGATCGCATGATGGGGTCAGTCGTAGTCAGGAGAGACTACCTCCACCTTGTCAGGAAATACAAGAGATATGAAAAGCGAAGCACGAAGATCCACGCACACAACCCCCCCTGTCTCCATGCAGAGGTCGGGGACCTTGTGAGGATCGCAGAGTGCAGGCCGCTCTCGAAGACCAAGACATACGTGGTCGTTGAGGTGAAGAAACCATGAAGGCAAAGCAGTCCCACATCCCCAGGTCACTGGAGACCGGCAGCCGTCTGGCCTGTGTGGACAACACGGGGGCAAGGCTGGTCCAGATCGTCTCGGTCTTCGGGTACCATGGTGTCAGGCGCAGACAGCCCAAAATGGGGCTCGGCGACCTCGCTACCGTGAGTGTCAAGAAGGGAACCCCGGACATGCGCCGTAAGCTGGTGCGAGCCGTGGTTATCAGGCAGAAAAAGGAGTACCGCCGCCCGAACGGCATCCGTGTTTCCTTTGACGAAAATGCAGTCGTCGTGCTGGACGAAAAGAACGAGCCGAAAGGAACGGAAATAAAGGGACCGGTGGCAAGGGAAGTGGCCGAACGGTTCCCGAAGATTGGGTCCATGGCGACCATCATCGTGTGAGGTGTCTGTAATGGTCCTAACATCAAGCAGCCAGCCAAGGAAACAACGGAAGGCCAGGTACAACGCCCCGCACCATGTTCGTGGCTCGTTCCTGAACGCCCCGCTTTCCAAGGAACTGCAGGATATACACGGGAAGAAATGTATCCGTGTCGTCAAGGGTGACACTGTCAGGGTTCTCCGTGGTGATGAAAAGGGTACCACGGGTATCGTTGATGAAATCCGGACGACGACTTCCAAGATCATCGTCCATGGTGTCGGTTCAACGAAGGCTGATGGCACCGAGGTCCCGAGACCGGTCGATCCCTCCAAGGTTGAGATCACCAAGCTCCACCTGGATGACCCGCGCAGGGCGGCGAAGCTCGGAGGTGCAGAGTAATGGGTGACCATCTCAAGCGTCTCGTAGCCCCGGCGTCCTGGTCTATTGCACGGAAAACCGCGACATTCGTAACCAAGACCGCGCCCGGTCCGCATAATGCAAATGCAATGCCGGTCGTCGTCTGGCTCCGCGACCACATGGGCTATGCGAAGACGCTCCGTGAAGTCAAGCAGATCCTCCACCAGAGGGACCTCCTTGTCAATGGCAAGCCTGTTACTGACTCTAGGATGGGCATTGGTATCTTTGACATCGTGGCCCTGCCCAAGATCGGTAAGTATTACCGGATCCTCCGTGACCGGAACGGCCGGCACAAGAGCATCCCGATAGAAGCGTCGAATGCCGAGACCAAACTGGCAAAAATCGTTGACAAGACGACTGTCTCAGGTGGAAAAATACAGCTGAACCTCAGGGACGGCTCGAACGTCCTCGCAGACAACACCTACAAGCCACGGGACTCGATTGTCCTCTCACTCAAGCCCGAGGACCGTTACACGATCCTCGATCACTTCCCCTACCAGGCAGGGAACATGGCGATGGTCATAGGTGGCCGTCACTCCGGGAACGTCGCGCGGATCGCCGAGATCATTCCCGTTCCTGGCAGCGTCGCCAACCGGGTAGTCCTCGAGGACGAAACGACAGGGCAGCGGTTCGAGACGATCGATACCTACATCTACATGATTGGCCGGAAAGAACCCGCAATTGCCGAATGGGGGATTGAAGAATGAACCCGATGCAGCAGGTGGTCGTTGACAAGGTCGTCGTTCACATGGGTGTAGGAGAGGCAGGCGACAAGCTGGTAAAGGCCGAAGACATCCTGAGGACCATCACTGGGCAGACCACTGTGCGTACCGTCGCACGGATGACTGTCCCGGCATTCGGTATCCGGAAGGGTGCACCAATCGGGTGCAAGGTCACACTCCGTGGCGCCACCGCAATAAAATTCCTCGAAACATCTCTGAAGGTCGCTGAGGTCGAGATCACGAAGCGGCAGTTCGACCTCCAGGGAAATTTCGGGTTTGGTGTAGACGAACACACCGACTTCCCGGGCATGTCCTATGACCCGAAAATCGGTATTTTCGGGATGGATATCAATGTGGTCCTGAAAAAACCCGGGTGCCGGATAGCACGGCGGAGCATTGCCCAGAGAAAGGTTCCCGCATGCCAGGTTGTCAGGCCTGATGAGGCGGTTTCATTCATCAAGCAGCGTTTCGGCGTGGAGGTGAAGTGAGATGGGTGGAGAAAGGACGAAAAAATTCGGTCGCGGTGCAAATGAGTGCAAGTTGTGCGGCCGGAAACAGGGACTGGTCCGCAGGTACCACATCATGTTCTGCCGACAGTGCTTCCGGGAATGGGCCCAGCGGCTGGGTTTCAAGAAAATGAGCTGATACGGGGACAGGAAAGAATTATGGCACGATTAAATACTGTGGCGGATGCAATGAGCACGCTCAAAAATGCAGCCGACACCGGGAAATCGACCTGCATCCTCGAACCCGCGAGCAAGCTCGTCGGAGAGATGCTCAGGATCATGCAGGAGTACAGCTACATTACATCATTCGAGTATCTCGAAGATGGAAGGGGCGGGCAGCTGAAGGTCCAGCTGTCGGGTAACATCAACCGGTGTGGGGCAATCTCCCCGCGATACTCATTCCAGCTCCATGAGCTCGAGTACTGGGAAATGCGGTACCTCCCCTCGAAAAGCATCGGGATCCTGATTATCTCCACTTCGAAGGGTGTCATGACCCATGACCAGGCCCGTAAGGAAGGCATCGGCGGGGAACTGCTGGGGTACGTCTACTGAGGGGTCATCATGGCAACAGTCCGAACAGTACAGGTCCCGGAAGGGGTTATGGTAACCTTGAACGGTCCCAACCTCACGGTCAAGGGTCCCAAGGGGATGCTCGAAAGAAATGTCTGGTACCCCAGGGTATCGGTGACCCCCAAGGAGGGCGAGGTCGTCATCGCAACTGAGACAAACAAGAAAACCGTGGTTGCGATGGTCGGCACCCTCGAGTCCCACATCAGGAACATGTGCAGGGGCGTGACCAGCGGGTACGAGTACCACATGAAGGTGCTCTACAGCCACTTTCCAATCCAGCTCAAACTGCAGGGCAACCGCCTCGAGATCGTGAACTTCCTTGGTGAGAAACAGCCGCGTTACGCGACGATTGCGTCCGGTGTTGCTGCCAAGGTCGGAAACGACGAGGTAGTCCTTTCAGGCATTGACAAGGAGCTGGTCGGAAACTCGGCAGCAAATATCGAACATGCGACCAAGATCCGGAACCGTGACCCCCGCGTGTTCCAGGATGGAATTTACCTCGTAAAGAAGGCGTGATGGCGATGGTGGGTGAAACAAGACGACTGTTACGCGTCCGTGACCGGAAAGGAGCCCGGTTCAAACGGGACGGTTTCGGGAAGAAGAAACAGATCTCTTCATCCTGGAGGAGGCCGAGAGGCAACCATAACAAGCAGAGACTTCAGAAAAAGGCAAAGGGCCCGCTCCCGACTCCCGGGTACGGAAGCCCCATTGCGGTCAGGAACCTCCATCCAAGCGGGTACGCCGATATCCTGGTGTTCACACCTGCCGATATCGGGGCGCTCGACCCTGCTGTCCATGCGGTGCGCATCGGCGGGACGGTTGGGATGAAAAAACGCCTTGATATCCAGCAGAAGGCGGAAGAAGCAGGGTTCAGGATCCTGAACATCAGGGCTGCACCGGTCAAGCCGGCGGTCCCGGAGACGGCAGAAGAGACCGAGGAGGAAGATGATGACTGATATCACCTCCCAGCGGCGCATTGCTGCAAGTCTCCTCAAGTGCGGGGTGAACCGCGTCTGGTTCGACCCGGAGAGGATCTCCGATATCAAGAACGCCATCTCACGAGAGGACGTTCGCGGCCTCATCGGGGAAGGCGTTATCGACGACCGGCAGAAGGTCGGGGTCAGCCGCGGACGTGCCAGGGCGCGTATAGCAAAGCGTTCGTACGGTCACTGCAAGGGGCCAGGACGAAGGAAAGGAGCAGCTGGTGCCAGAAACCCCTCCAAGAGGGCATGGATACAGAAGATCAGGGCGATCAGGAAGACCCTGGTCGAGTTGAGGGCCGACGGGACGCTTGACCCCCATTCATACAGGCTTCTCTACCGGCGCGCTGCCGGTGGACAGTTCAGAAACGTGGCCCACCTGAAAGCTCATGTAGAGCTGCTCGCAGGGAGGCGCTGAAATGGCATACGGGACCAATTACTATGTTCCGTTCCGGAGACGCCGGGATGGAAAGACCAATTACAGGAAACGGACAGGTCTTGTATCAGGCGACCGCCCGCGGATGGTTGTCAGGAAGACCAACCGGCACATCATCGTGCAGCTGGTTACTGCTGCAATGGAAGGCGATTATACCCTGGTCGCAGCAAATTCAAAGGAGCTCGTCCAGTATGGATACGCCGGAGGGCTGTCATCTACGCCTGCGGCATACCTTACCGGCATGTTGTTTGCCGTGCGGGCCCTCAACGCCGACAATAATGCGGCAGTCCTGGATATCGGGCTTCACCGGGCCAAGAAGGGGGCACGGGTCTTTGCTGCACTGAAGGGTGCGGTCGAGGCCGGCCTCGATGTCCCGCATGGTGAAGATATACTGCCGTCAGAGGAGCGCATCAGGGGAGAGCACATCGCCGCCTATGCACCTGAACGAGCCGCAAATCTCGTTGCAAACGTCAAGGAAACGGCTGATGCGATCATGAGGGAGCTGAAGTAACATGGCATACGAAAAGGAAGAGTGGGTCCCTCTTACCGGACTCGGCAAACTGGTCGCTGCCGGGGAGATCGCCAGCATCGATGACGTACTCCTCAGTGGCAAACCCATAAAGGAGCCCCAGATCGTCGAGACGTTCATTCCCGACCTCGTCGACGAGGTCCTTGACATCGAGATGGTCCAGAGGATGACTGACTCCGGGAGGAGAGTCAAGTTCAGGGCGGTTGTCGTAGTGGGCAACCGGAACGGATATATCGGCTTTGGACAGGGCAAGGACAACCAGGTCGGTGATGCTATCAAGAAGGCGATCACCGATGCGAAGACAAACCTGATCAGGGTCAACCGTGGCTGCGGCAGCTGGGAATGCGGCTGCGGAACCGATCACTCGATCCCAATGCAGGTCGAAGGCTCCGCAGGGAGCGTCAGGGTCACCCTGAAACCCGCACCACAGGGAATAGGGCTTGTGACCGGGGACGTATCAAAGAAGGTCCTGGAACTTGCAGGTATACGGGACGTGTGGGTATTCTCGCGTGGACAGACCCGTACAACGATTAACTTTGCAAAGGCGACCTTCAATGCACTAAAGGCCACGAACATGGTCAGGATTGGCGGGGGGAAACGGTAAGATGTATGCTGTGGTTCAGGTCCGCGGAACCGTGAAGACACGGAGCGAGATCAAGGACACGTTGAAGATGCTGAGGTTGCATCACATCAACCACTGCGTCTTCGTCCCGGATACCCCGGCCTATGCCGGAATGATCCGTAAGGTCAAGGACTATGTCGCATACGGCGAGGCTGATATCGCTACGATCGAGGCAATCCTCAAGACCCGGGGCCGGCTTGTCGGTGACCGTCACCTGAGTGACGAGTATGTCCGGGAGAACTCGACGTATGAGGGCATCAGGGGATTTGCCGAGGCTCTCTCCCGCGGTGAGGCACGGCTCTCTGACCTGCCCGGTCTGAAGCCCGTGCTCAGGCTCCACCCGCCGAGAAAGGGTTACAAGACGACAAAGAGGACATTCCAGCAGGGAGGGGCTCTCGGTTATTATGGAAACGAGATCAACCATCTCCTGCATGCGATGAGGTGAATCTGGAATGCCGGTCAACAAACGCTCAAAATACCGGGGATCCCGCACCTGTGGTGGAGGGACCCATAAGAACAGGAGAGGTGCAGGGAACAGAGGAGGCAGGGGCCGTGCAGGCCACCGTGACCACCGGTTCACCCACTTCCTCCTGGCAGGCGAGGTCCACAACGGGAAAAACGGGTTTATCAGTATTGCAAAGCCCGTCGATGACGTCATAGACATTGGCGACATAGACCAGGCCATTCCTGACCTGGTCTCCATGGGATATGCCATGATGGACGGTGACACCGTTTCCCTCGATGCATCCCAAATAGGGATTGACAAGGTCCTCGGCGGGGGAAGGGTTACACGGAAGATGCAGATTACTGCCCGGGCATTTTCGGAGCAGGCAAAGGCAAAGATCGAGGGGTTAGGCGGTCAGGCACTGACCTCCTGATCCCCCCAGTTTCCGGGTGACACACAATGGGAAGCTTCCTCGACGCAATGGAACCAATCCTGGCGAAGATGCCTGCCGTAAAGCCACCGGAAGGGCATGTTCACTTCAAGAACAAGCTGATCTGGACGGCGGTAATCCTCATCATATACTTCATACTCTCGAACATTCCCCTTTTCGGGCTTGCACCGGACTCCCAGGATATATTCCTCTATTACCGGGCCCTTCTTGCCGGTTCGAGCGGATCGATAATCCAGCTTGGTATCGGTCCGATCGTCACGGCTTCCATCGTCCTGCAGCTGTTAAAGGGCGCTGATATCCTCCATATCGATACCTCCGAGGCACGTGGCCAGGTCATGTACATGGGCCTGCAGAAGATCTTCATCTTCGCCATGATCATTATCGAGGCGGCTCCGAACCTTGTCGGTGGGTTCCTCAAACCCGACCCGGCAATAGCGAATGCATTTTTCGGTGGTAACCTCTTCCTGCTGTCATTCATCATATTCCTCCAGATCTGTCTTGGAGGAGTCCTTATCTTCCTCATGGATGAAGTGGTGACCAAGTGGGGTATTGGCTCCGGTGTCGGGCTGTTCATCATAGCCGGGATATCCCAGGCGCTTGTAAACGGGTTCATCAACTGGACGGCTGTCAGCGATCCCTATCCCGTAGGATTCTTCCCACGGCTGATAGCAATCGGCATATCGGGAGGCAATTTCCTCCAGTACTTCGGCACTGACCTGTTGGCGTTCATAACAACGATAGCGATCTTTTTGATCGTCGTGTATGTCGAGTCCACGAGGATCGAGATCCCGCTTGCCCATGCCCAGGTGCGTGGTGCAAGGGCGCGGTTCCCCGTGAAACTGATTTACGCCAGTGTCCTGCCGATGATCCTGGTGCGGGTCCTGCAGGCAAACATCCAGATGTTCGGCATGTTCCTCTCAAATATGGGGATAACCATCCTCGGTAAATTTGAGGGACAGACCCCGGTATCCGGCCTGATGTACTACTTAGCCCCCATCAACGGCCCCTCGGACTGGATGTGGTGGATAACCGACCTCGGGCATGCCCCCTGGGAGGTCCTCACCAGGATGGGGGTCGATATCGTCTTCATGGTCGTTGGTGGTGCAATCTTCGCCCTGTTCTGGGTCAAGACTGCCGGTCTCGACTCGTCTGCAGTCGCCCGGCAGATCCAGAACAGCGGCATGTCCATTCCAGGCTATCGTCGTAACCCGCAGATCCTCGAGAAATATCTCGAAAGATATATCCCCCGGGTAACGGTAATAGGTGGTGTGTTCATCGGGGTACTCTCCGTATTCGCGAACCTCTTCGGAGTTATCGGAGCGGTCAGCGGTACCGGGCTCCTCCTGACGGTCAGTATTACTTACCGGTTGTACGAGGAGATCGCAAGCCAGCAGATCATGGAAATGTACCCCTTCATGAGGACGTTCTTCGGTAAGGAATGAGTTATGAAAGGGCGGAAGGTCATTATCACCGGAGTTCCTGGCGTCGGCAAGACCACGGTCATTACGACGGCGATGGAGAAACTGGCTGCCGAGGGTATCACGTACCAGGCCATCAACTTCGGGTCATTCATGTTTGAGGTAGCGCAGAAGGAGAATATCGTGAAGGACCGTGACGAGATGCGGAAGCTCGACCGGGATACACAAAAAAGACTACAGCAACTCGCTTCACAGGCCATAGCGAATATCTCCGGAAATGTCATCGTGGACACCCACGCCTCGGTAAAAACACCGAAAGGATACCTCGCAGGGCTTCCTGAATGGGTCCTCCGCGGACTGATGCCAGACATGATTGTCCTTGTTGAGACTGATAATGACCAGATCCTGATGCGCCGGTTGTCTGATGAGACCAGGGTGAGGGACAAAGAGGGCTCCCGTTCAATTGACGGGCACCAGCAGTTCAACCGTTCGATCGCCGCATCATACGCCATGCTCACCGGCTGCACGGTCAAGATCATAACGAATGCAGACCACCTCCTCGATGTTGCCGTCTCTGAAATGGTCGAGGCGCTCAGGTGACACAATAATGGACTTAGGGAAAAACGGGGGGTATATTGCCCTTCTTATTGCATTCGGGATGATAATGATCTCCAGTATGCAGAATGTAAGGGATGCCATAGGAATAGCTCTGAACGGGGTTTTCGGGCCCCTGATCGATACATACCAGATCCCGTTCTATATCCTTATTATCATCCTCTCGTCGATTACCGCACTCTATTCATCCATAATCCAGAAGTATACCATTAATTACGAGAAAATGAAGAAAAACCAGGAACTCATGAAGGAGTTCCAGAAGGAGTACCGGGAAGCGATGCTTTCCCAGGATGAAAAGAGGATCAAAAAGCTTGACTCGAAAAAGGACAAGATGATGAAGGACCAGCTGGAAATGTCGCAGCAACAGTTCAAGCCCATGGCATACATCCTTGTCCTCACCATTCCCCTGTTCTTTTTCCTCATCTACCGGCTGTCAACAATCCAGGAAACAATAATAATGCCGTTTTTTGGTTCTCAGAATCTTACAAACCCGGTTCTTGCGATCGTCCCGGTCTGGATGCTCTGGTACTTCATCTGTTCCATAGCTATCAGCCAGGTCATCAGGAAGTCGCTTGATATCGGGGGACTCTGATGCGGATAACCATCAGCGGTCTTCCAGGAAGCGGGACAACCTCACTCGCCCGCCACCTCTCCTGTGAGCATGGTTATGCACTCATTTCCGCAGGTGAGGTCTTCAGGCAGATGGCCTCAGAACGGGGCATGAGCCTTGCTGAGTTTGGGGCGATTGCGGAGCGGGATCCGGCCATTGACCACCTCATCGACGACCGCCAGAGAGAGATCTCCCTTCAGAAGGATGACATTATTGCCGAAGGCAGGCTTTCAGGATGGATGATCCCTGAGGCCGACCTTAAGATCTGGCTCTATGCCCCCCTCGCATGTCGTGTGCGGAGGATCCTGGTCCGTGACCAGATTGCTGACGAGGACGAGGCACTCCGTACAACCGAAGAGCGGGAGCGGTGCGAAGCCGAACGGTACAGGACGTATTACCAGATTGATATCGATGATTTAACCCGGTACGACCTGGTCCTGAATTCTGAGCGGTGGAGTGTCGACCAGCTCGGGAATATTGTCAATACTGCCCTTCTTTTTCTCAAGAAATCTCCCGCATGAGAGTGGGTGGGATCCCTCCCCTGGATCCCGCCGGATCCAAATGTTACAGCTTCATCAGCTAGGCCGCGGATTTCGGTATGAGGCGGTAGTGTTTGGCGAAAGTATCCAGGCGTCCACCTGTGGGGGAGGTAATACGGTGCATGCCAAGGGTCGGGCTTGGTAGTGGCGGGGCCCTCAGTGCCCATGATAAACAGGAGGAGGCGGTCGAGCTCATAAAGGGAGCATATAACTGCGGTATCCGCTTTTTTGACACGGTTAAAGAAGATTCCCTGAGTGAGGCATACCTGGGAGCTTTTCTAAGGGATATGGGGGACGTCCGGGAAGAAGTCTTTATATCAGGCCGGTCTGCCTGCAGGACGTATGACGGGGCGATGTCGGATCTTGAGGACACATTTCAGATCATGGGCATCCGGCACCTTGACCTCTGGCTCATGCAAAATGTGCGGACCATGGCGGAGATCCGGGCTCTGGGGAAGCCCGGGGGAGCCCTGGAAGCGTTCATCGATGTACGGGAAGCCGGTGCTGTTCGTTACATAGGAATTGCAGGTCAATATGACCCCGGGGTGCTGACCTATGCAGTCGATAACTGGCCGATAGACATGGTCGTCATACCGGTGAACCCGGTGGAAAGGGTACTGGGTGGTTTTCTTGATATGACGGTCGATGCCGCCCTTCGCCGGGGTATAGAAATTATCGGGACAAAGACACTCGGCGGGGGCCACTACATCTTCCCTGGTGCCGGTATATCCCCCGGAGCCCTTTTCAGGTTTGCCTTGTCCCAGCCGGTGGCCATGGTCCTTGCCGGGTGCTCCTCGCTGGCCGAGGTCAGGACCCTGGCTGTAGCAGCAGAAGACCCTGTACCCATGACGGTTGAGCAACAGGAAGCGATGATAGATAAATTCAGGTCGCGGGCAGAGAAACTGGCATATTACCGGGGCAACCTGTGAATACGATATCATGAAGCTGACCGTCCTTGTGGATAACCACACGGTGACCGACCTGTATTTCTCAGCTGAGCCCGGTTTCTCCCTTTTTTGCGAGTGGGAAACCTTTTCCGGGCTTTTTGACGTCGGGTACTCCGGCTGTTTTCTTAGAAATGCACAAAAAGCCGGGATAGACGTCTGTAACTGTGATTTTATCGCGTTCTCCCACGGTCACGCGGACCATACCTGGGGGCTCTCCCATCTGTTGTCGCACCGGTTTGAACAGATGGTCAATGGAAAAACCCTACGATCACCTGTATTTTATGCTCACCCTGACGTTTTCCTCTCGCGTACGGCACATGGACTCCCCGAGGTCGGGATACTCATTCCCAGGGAGAGACTCGAGGTTCATGGCACGGTTATTACCTCACGAAAACCGGTCTTCATAAGGGATGACCTCGTTTTTCTTGGTGAGGTCCCCAGGGAAGCGGGTGATGATGCCTCTGGTAAGAGCGGGGAGCGTTATATCCGTAAAGCCGGAGAACTGGTAGAAGACCGCCTGGCAGATGATACAGCACTTGTCTGGCGCGGAGAAAACGGGCTTGTCATCATGACCGGGTGCAGCCATGCAGGGATATGTGCAATAGTTGAATACGCTTGTACCGTATGTGGGGATGACCGGGTCCAGGACATCATCGGTGGTTTCCACCTCTACAGAACTCCCCCAGCCAGAGTACGGGAGATCGGTGCTACCCTGGCAGCCCGCCGGATAACTACCGTTCACCCCTGCCACTGTACCGGGTCGGAAGCCCGTGCCATTCTTTCAGGTTTCCTCGATGTGCAGGAGACCGGGGCAGGGATGGCACTGCACTATGACTGATGGTGCTCTATCCGTTCATATACTGAAAAATCTAATAGTACCTCCATTATCAGGGCCGGTCTGGCCCTGGTGTGGACATCATTCCCAAATGACGAAGATACCGTTTGAGGTCAGGCGCATCAGGCCTGGCGATGAGCAGGAGATAATCCGCCTGTACAAGGAGGGCGGGTGGTGGAGCGAGGGATTTGACGAGCCATCCCTTGGAGGTCTTATCAGGGGCAGTTATGCATTCCTTGTTGCCATGGATCCCTCTTCCGGGAAGATCCTTGGGATGGGCAGACTGATATCTGACGGGGCCTCTGATGCCTACATACAGGACGTCATCGTATTCCCGGAATACCGTGACCAGGGTATTGGGATGACGATCCTGCAGGAGTTGCTGAAGATATGCCGGGAGAACGGCATAGGCTGGATCGGACTGATAGCAGGTCCGGGGACTGAATATTTTTACACGCGTGCAGGTTTCCGGCGTATGGGTGGTTTTGTGCCCATGCTGTTCGAAGGAAGGTGATGGTCCTATGTTGGACGAAGAAGATTTTAAACCGGTGACCCTTGATGACTATGATCTCTTTAAAAAACACTACCATGAATACCCCCAGGTCCACAGTGACAATACCTTTGCAAACATGGTCTGCTGGAACCATTATGCGAACTACGCTTATGCCTCCCTGAACGGTTCGGTTGTACTCTCCAGCACGATCGAGGGTAAGACCCGGTACAGGACTCCTGTCGGGCCCCCCGATGCTACCCTGTTTCTTGACGTCTGCAGGCTTGCCCTGGAGTCCGGGGATGATCAACCCCTTGTCCTCATTGACAGTCTCAAGCGCGAGTGGGTGAAACATGCCTTCCCTGACCTCACCCTCGTACCAGCCCGTGAATACTTTGAGTATGTTTACCGTGCCTCCGACCTCGCAAACCTGGAGGGCAAGAAGTATTTCAATATCCGCCGTCAGGTGAATAAATTCAGAAAACGGTGTCCCTATACAAGCGAACCCCTTAGTGATGGCAACATTGACGAGGTCAGGGAGTTTCTTTCCCGCTGGTGTGAATGGAAGGGGTGTGACGAGGACTCCCTTCTTGCACATGAGCGGGATGCCGTCTTTTTTGGTATCGATCATTACCGGGAGATCGGGTTGTCCGGACTTGTGATACGTGTGAAGGGGGTCGTGAGTGCGATATCGCTGTTTGAACGGCTGAATGTAACCACTGCGGTGGTTCATTTTGAAAAAGGTCTCTCTGACTGCCCTGGGATATATAAGGCGGTAAATGCCGAGACGGCAGCCCTTCTTGCCCCGAGGTTTACCTATGTCAACCGGGAGAGTGATATGGGCATTCCCGGGCTCAGGGAGGCAAAGGTCAGATACCACCCCCACCACCTTGTCGAAGCGTATCGTATCAGGCACAGCGATCTCGAAACATTCTGTAACCGCGGGGGTAATGAACAAAGGGCTGAGTCCTGAAGACTTTCTGGTTCAGTCTCCGGGCAGAGGTGCGCGGCAGGTCCTGCATGTACCCTGTGCCTGAGCAATAAAGGATAATACGGTCTTTATCGTCTGATCCATGGCACGAGGCGTCGTAATAATTCTCTCTCTTTTGTGAGGCCATTTTTGGATAATTCATGACAAAAATGGACATTTTTCAATTTCGGCCTGGGAAAAGTTTAAGATAGGTGAATATACACCTATTTCTCAACCAATCGGGAAACCGGTGGCTATCCGAAGAGGAGAGATGAAACCATGCTTGCAATGAAACAGGAAATGGCTATCCCCAGAACGTCCGACGAGAAGGTCATGGAAGCATTCAGGAGATCGAATGCCTGGGGACTCGTCGTAAATGTAGACTTAAAGGACTGCAACCCGGAGAAAATCAGAAATCCGGACAAGATCCACGAGTTTATCGTGAAATTGTGCGATTTCATTGATATGAAACGCTTCGGGGAGCCGACTATTGTTCATTTCGGCCAAAACGACCGGGTTGCCGGCTATTCAATGATGCAGCTCATTGAAACCTCTCTGGTTTCAGGTCACTTCGCCAATGATACCAATGCAGCATACCTTGACATATTCAGCTGCAAGGAGTATCCTCCGGAGAAGACAGCCCGGTTTTGCCAGGAGTTCTTCGGGGCAGCCCACATGGACTACAATACAGTTATGAGGATGTAAAGGACAGAATACCCCTTCCTCTGATAATCCGCGATACACCAAGGATACCTGGGAAAGGGCGTTTCCCCCCTGTTCCCGTTCTTTTTAAAGACCATGCCCGCTCCCTGCCCCTGGACGCAGTTATCCGGGAAGAGCGCTATCCCTGACCTGGTTCTGAGGCTTTTGCGACCCTTTTTTCAAACCACCGGCTTATAATTAAAAATGCTGACATGAAACCTGCGTCAAGATACAACGCACCGGCTACAGCCTCAAGGCTTTCGGCCAGCACATAGGGCTGCTGCCGTGCTCCCTGTTTCTCCTCTCCCGCCCCCAGGCGGAGTGCCGGACCGATACCAAGCTCCCGGGCTATCTCTGCAAGGACCTCCTCCCGTTCAAGTTCACGCTTTGACCGGGTTATTTCATCAGGGGTTAAAGCCCCTGCCTTCATCAGGAGGTCCACGAGGCTCAGGCGGATGACCGAGTCTCCGAGGGTTGCATAGGCATCCTGGTCTTCGCAGGCCGTACCTCTTTGTCTGGATTCAATTGCAAACGCCTTGCGGGTCAGGGCCCGCCGGAGAAGCCCGGGCTCCCTGAAACGGTACCCGAGGTGTTCCTCGACCGCTGCACTGTTCATAAAGGCGCACCCGCGATGATCCCGAAAATACCCTGTGACATGATTTTTATGGCAATCGCCGCAAGGAGCATCCCGAGCACCTTTCCCATCACGTCGGTGACGACTTCGCCCAGGCGACGCTGAATAGGGTCAGCAAACCTGAGTATGACCCAGGTGGCGACCAGGGACAAGCTGATAGCTCCGAATGTTATGGGTATTCCGTACTCCTTCGAGAGGAGCAGAACGTTCGTGATCGTCCCTGGTCCGCAGAGCAGGGGAGTCCCTATCACTACCCCGGCTACTGTGTGGGAATGGTCCTTGGCACGCCCGATCTCTATGCCAAGTGCCTCCTGGATACCCAGGATAAAGAGGAGGAACCCACCTGCCACCTGGAAACTTGAAAATGTTATGCCGAGAATGTCGAAGATGATGAAATTGAAGAACAGGAAGATGTACATCAACGCACCTGCCACGGCCACGGCGATGAGCGCCTGGTGGTTCACCTCACCGGGGGT
>CASGHA010000023.1 GCA_949319355.1 uncultured Methanospirillaceae archaeon
AGACGGGGATGGTCACGACATCATTCGCGATGAAGAAGTTTGTATAACTTGCCGGGTACCGCTCACCGTCCCTGCCTGCGGGCCCGGGCATCGGGAGGGGGACGACCTGAAAAGGGCGTCCGTCCTGGTCCCTGGCCCTGGACAGTATCCTGAAATTTTCCTGAAGGGAGGCGTAGTTTTCATCGTCCGGGTCGTCTGTCATGGCGCAGGCGATGGTGGAGGGCCCGGTGAACCTCGCCACATCATCGATATGGCCGTCGGTGTCATCCCCGGCGATCCCCTCGTTGAGCCAGACGATGTTGGATACGCCAAGGAAGTCCCGGAGATACTGTTCTATCTCGTCTTCGCGGAGGGCTGGGTTCCTGTTTTTGTTGAGGAGACAGGACCGGGTCACCAGGACCGAACCAAGCCCGTTCACATCGATGGACCCTCCCTCGAGGACGATCCCGGGTTCAAATACCGGGAGACCGAGCCAGGTGTTCATTGTCGCAGGGATATCACGGTCCTGGAGCAGGGTGTCGTACTTGTTTCCCCAGGCATTGAACTCCCACCTGACCATGGCAGACTCCCGAAGGGCACGGTTCACGACAAAAGTCGGCCCGTAGTCCCGTATCCATACATCGGCGTACCGGGTTGCATGGAAGGTTATGCCCGAAGTGTCCACACCTTGTCCGGTCAGTAGTTCCCTTACGCGGTCCTCCATCCCGGCGTCCAGGACGAGGAGGTCCACCCGGATATCTGTCTTCAGTTCCCGGAGCCAGTGTGCATAACACGACTCGACATCCCCGAGCCGCGGAAAAGTCAGCGGGTCATGGGGCCAGGCAATCCATACGGAGTCCTTTGGTTCCCACTCGGCAGGCATGTGATAGCCCAGGTTCGCGGGAGTGTGCCCCTTCCGGGGTGTTTTTTGACTGGGGATGACAGACAACCGGCCATAGGTGTCAGGTCGCCGGTTGCGGACGAACCCCCAGGAGTCCCGCACGACCTGGTTCATGGCAAGGTCTGCGGTAACGATGAGCGTCTCGTCCCCAGGCCCGGCCCGGGCGAGGACCCGCCCGAATGCGTCACAGACAAACGACCCTCCGAAAAAGGAAGTGCCCCCCTCCCTCCCGCACCGGTTCACGGCGGCGATATGGACGCTGTTCGCGACCGCATGACTTCTCTGGACGAGTTCCCAGGGCTCCTGCCAGTCACCCTCATCCGGCATGTCGGGTGAGGGGTGACCTATCGCGGTCGGATAGAAGATGATCTCCGCCCCTTCCAGGGCGACAACCCGCGCAGCCTCGGGGAACCACTGGTCATAGCATATCAGGACCGCGATACGACCGAAACGGGTGTCGTGGAGGACGTACCTGTCTCCAGGGTAAAAGTATCCTTTTTCATGGAAGCCCGGGTCCTCCGGGATATGAACTTTACGGTAAGGAGAGAGGACGCTCCCATCAGCATCGATGACAACCGCCGTGTTGTAGAACCGCCCGTCGGGCGCTCGTTCGAACAACGGGACAATGATGACCCTTCCCGATTCGCGGGCAATGGCTGAAAAGATCTCTGTGGATGGTCCGGGTATTGTTTCTGCGATACCAGATACGTCGTGGCCTCTCCGGGCCGGGAAGTACTGCGACCGGTACAGCTCCGGGAGGCAGATTATACGGCCCCCCTTTACTATGGCCTCCCGTACCCTGGTAACGGCGTTTTGTGTGTTTTCCGCCAGGTCCCCGGTCATGGACACCTGGACCAGTGCGATAACCAGGTCTTGTGTTTCTGCCGGCACGATATGCCCTATGGTACTACGCCCGCGGTGATAGTGCTATCCCGGAGGGACCGGTGCACCCATACCCCGCTCCTGATGGACAGGCCTGCCGTAGAGTGGAATACTGTTGGTAAGGAACGAAGTGCCTCAGCAGGGACCAAACCTTGAAAAGAGGACGTCCCTGTTTAGAGAAACAGGAAACCGGCCATCCGGAAACCGGCCTTGGTTTCCGGCTTGAGTGAGTGGTTTTCCCGGGTTTTCCCGGTCTGCATGCATAGCGGAACTGGATCCGCACCTGGTGACCGGCGGATGCCGGTCTCATCGCGGCCATCCGTTTCAGGTAACCCCTGTTGCTGCCAGGGGGCTGAACGGTGGGCGTGGGTAATTGTATAAACTCATCCTGTGATGATACCGGTGGTGTCCGGGTGATGTACCTTTCATGTGGCACACCCGGGAACCTCCGGCCAGGCGATGGTCCTGGCTGACCCGGCCTCCGTGTAATGCCGGCTATCCAGAGGACTTTCCCACCCCGTGGATAAGGTGGGACTTCTTGTTTGTCGAACGATACCCCCCATACCCTTCCCTGTGGGAAGGATGACTTAAAGTCATATGTCGCAATATTATGTATTTGCCAGCCGCCTTTGGTTGACATCTGTGCACGGCAGAATGGACCTTCCGATATAGTTATATATCATTATGCTGAAAACCCTGAACCACTGTGCATGATCTGCCATATTGAGAGTCATATGGCAGGTATTGCATAAAACCCGGCCCATAAACGACTTTCTACAGGTAGTCCGGGCACTATGCCTGCCCCGGGGGCTAGCGGGTCATACCGGCCGGGAGCCCGCCCAGGACTTCGGAACAGGGATCATTCCGATACTGCTCCCTGATACGTGAAGCCATCAAAGGGGAACGGGTGGCATAGCAATAGATACACCCGTTCGTACAGGAATCATACCGGCCGATATCCCTGCTCATGACACAATGACACTCCTTTCTCTGCCCTGGGTCCTTTTTCATGAACCTAAGCAGTTCCTGTTTCCCGGGACCGTGGGGGACGGCACGCTCGATGAGCTCACGGTCGATACACCCGCCGGCGTCTACAGAGACCGGGGTTCCGGGTAACGGCTCAGCACAGAAGGACAACCGGAGCCCCCACCCACGACAGAGCCGTGAAAGTTCACTGATGAACTCTGAACATTCCCCTGTCCCCGGTTCCCTGATGCCAGCCCTGGCCAGCCGGGGCGCCAGCCACGAGTACCTGTGTATGTCAATGAATGAGACCACGAGCCGCCTGGTGAGCGGGTACACCTGGTCACCCAGCTCCCGGACGCGTCCAAGGACATCGTCCATGCCGAGTCCCTGGGAGACCAGGACGGGGTCGAACCGCCATACGGTCCTTTCAGGGCCCAGGAGTGACGATACCCTGGAGAAGGTGTCAACCCGTGCGTCAAGGGATGGTATGTGAGGCTCGAAACCTTCAGCCACGTAATCGTTCAGGGTAAACTGGACCGCAGCCCCGATACCCTGCTCCTGCATGGCAGGGAGGTGTGGCAGGAGTGGTTCCGGGTCCTTTGACCAGAAAATGATGCACCTGGCCCGTGCAAACGATATATACCGGACCTTCCGGTTAAACGGATTGACCCATGCGAGGTGTCCGCGTTTGAGCCGGCCAATGAACCATTCGGAATAGAGGGCAGGGATATCGGTGGCACGGCTCGCTGAAAGGATGGCGGGTGCAAGTGCTTCGGTGACTGACCCGGCATCATTGACGATGAGCGCCTGTTCCCATGCCCCGGACACGGTGCCAGATCCTTTAGTTTCTTATGGCATCAGTATTGGCACTCACGGGTAACCCCCGGGTGCCCGGGGGTTTTGCGTGCGTTCCTTAAGATCGGGACTTCCAGGTTCACACGGTTTATTTACCCTTTTCAGACTAAGATGATCACATACCGTGGAGAGCTGGGCCGACCTGTCTTCCCGTCTGTAATAACCGGTTCCGTCCATGATCCGTGAAAACGAAGATACTGCACGATACGTCCTTGACCACTGCTGTCAATCCGGGGGGTTCTGTGATGACTGGGAGGACAAACCCCGTTTTAGCGACAGCTTCTGGGCCTGCGCAGCCCTTGAACTGCTGGACGTACGGTTCTATGACCCGGAAACGGCCCGCTACCTTGCCGGGCTGCAGGCCGAGGACGGGACCTACCCCTCTCTCTTCTGCGGGTGGTATGCCATATCGGCCCTGAGGGCCCTTAACCATGCTCCTGTGTATGACCCGTCATGGTGGATATTTCAGCAGGTACGGGTGCCGTTGGAGGGAAAAGGGGGCCTGGGGCCGGCATCCCTCTTCGAACCCCTGTACCTGGTCTCCGACCTTTGCAGGCGTTTTTCCGTTCCTGTCCCGCCGGAGACGGTACGGTCTGTTGAGAGATTCATTTCAGGCTGCCAGGAAGAGGGAGGCGGGTTTGGTTCGGTCGTACCAAACCTTACCGAGACCTTTCATGCCGTCGCTGTCCTCAGGGCGTTTGGCCGTCATGTGCCACGGGAGGATGTAATTTCCTTCATTTCCAAATGTGAAGACCCGGATTCCGGCCTGGTCCCTCACCCCGGAGCTGCCGGCTCCTGCCTTGAACATGTCCATTCATGGAGTGTCCTGTGTTCCCTGGTCGGCTACAGAAGCCTGATGCTTGGTGCCGGCCGGGTGTTTGTCCAGGCCTGCCGCCATGAAAGCGGAGGTTTTTCCTCATCGGCAGCCGGCGGGTCACCGGCACTCGGACATACCTGGCGTGCCCTGGCAACCCTCCGGCACCTGGACTACCTGGAGACCGGCTCGGCCTCCCGCCCTCTTCGCACCCGTGGCAGCCCTTCATGCCATTAAACCCCGTGGATAACCCGAAAACGGTCCGCGTGTCTGTGGGTGGCAGTCGGTGAAGAGATTGAAAATCGTTCTTTTTACCGTCCTATGATGACGGGCATCTATGAGGTTGATATAGTATAGTAAATATAACATAAAGTAAAGTAAAATTTACATTTTCACCGTGTCACGGCAGGAACCCGGTTCCTTGCGGATGCATTTGGAAAATGTACAAAATGTGGGAACATTAAAGAATATGCATACAGGTGACCCATGAAATCATTCGTTCTTGCGATCCTTGCAGCAAGCCTGCTCGTAGTCATTCCCGCTCCGTGCCTGGCGGCCCAGGGGCAGGTCTCAGCCTCGGATGCCATCTATCAGGCGCATGTGTCCTCAGTTACACTGGACCCGGAGGTATTTTATCCGTACGAGACCGGGACCATCGACGTCGAGCTGACGAACTCAGGCAACCAGACGGTATCGCTTGCTCATCCGGACATCCTTGACACCCATGTAAAGGTCTTAAACCCGAACTCGTACAACAGCGTGGTGCGCCTCGGGCCAGGCAATGTCATGAAATACTCGTTCCAGATAGAGGTGGACGCACTTGATGGCACCTACTTCCCCATCTTCACCGTGTCTACCAAGGAATCGGGGAGCATCAGTTATCCTTTCAAGCTCGAGGTCGATTCCAGGAACCTTACGGCAGGGATAACGGACCGGCCTGACAACTTTTCCATGTCGAAAAAGGACACGGTCAATTTCAGCCTTGCAAACCCCCGGAATGCCCCGCTTACCAACATCATGGTCACCGTGTCCGGTGAGGGGACAGAACTCAACCCCTCGCAGAAATTTATCAGCAGCCTGAATGCAGGGACTTCCATCGATATCCCGTTCAAGGTGACGCCCAGCCAGGACACGGACCTTGTGTTCCATGTCAGTTACCAGAACGGCAACAATGTCCACAACACCGAGGCAACCCTCCCCATCAAGCTTGAAGAGGACAAGACGGGGGTCATCCCCGTCATCAACAACGTGGTGCTCACGTCCCAGGGGAACGCCTACCTCCTGTCAGGGGACATCAACAATGCCGGGATAACCGATGCCAAAGCGATGATCCTTTCGGTTGAGGCTCCCGCAAAGGGCGTCACGCCCTACCAGGAGTACGCCATCGGGTCACTTGCCGCCGATGATTTTTCGAGTTTCAAGCTGACCTTCACCACGAATGACCTCTCCTCGGTCCCGGTGAAGGTCCAGTGGAAAGACAGCGATGGCAACACTTTCACCAGCATCGAAAAGGTCAACCTCCGCGATGGCTCGAACGGTGCCTCGAACAGCAACAGTAAAGGAGGTTCCGGCAGTTCAGGGTCATCGACCGGACCGTCGTCATCCTCCTCCCTGGGGCCTGGCGGTGCAGGGGGTCCGCCAGGCGGCGGGGGAATGTTCGGCTTCGGTGGAGCACGGGGAGGAGGGATAAGTTCGTTCTATCCCGTGATCGCTGCCGGGATCATTATCGTTGCCGGTATCGTGCTCTGGAAAAAGCGGAAGTGGCTGAAAGCCCGGTTCAGGAAGAGTTGAGGGGGAGGGGCATGACCGACATCCCCCTCATCAGGCTGGATGATGTGTCCAAGGTCTACCACCTCGAGAGTGGAGACGTCACCGCACTTGACCATGTCTCCCTTGATATCAGGGAAAATGATTTCGTGGCAATCATGGGACCCTCGGGCTCAGGAAAGTCGACGCTCATGAACCAGCTCGGTATCCTCGATGTTCCGACAACAGGGAGCCTCCTCATTGACAACAGGGACGTGGCTGCAATGAGCACCCTTGAGAGGACTCACATGCGCCGGGACGTCATCGGGTACATATTCCAGAAGTTCTTTTTGATCCCGCTCCTTTCGGCGTATGAAAATGTCGAGTATCCGCTTATCCTGAAACACAAACAGCGTGACACGACCGGTAGGGCCAGGGAAATACTCCAGGCGATGGGCTTTGACGAGAAATTAGCCGCTCACCGGCCCTCTCAGTTATCCGGGGGCCAGCAGCAGCGTGTCGCGATAGCACGAGCCCTCGTGAATGACCCGAAGATCCTGTTGTGCGACGAACCGACAGGTAATCTCGACCGGAAGACCGGCCTCCAGATCATGGATATCCTTGTCGGGCTTCATGGGAAGGGTAAGACCGTCATACTGGTCACCCACGACCCGAAAATTGCCGAGTATGCCAAACGGACCGTTGTCATCGAGGACGGGAGGGTCCAGGAAGCATGAAGGACATCTTCTTCGAGCTTTCGGTCCGCAGTGTCAGGCTGAACTTCCTGCGCTCTTTGCTCGCTTCCATAGGGATCGTCATCGGAGTCGTCGCCATCTCGTCGATGGGGATGCTCGGGACGAACATGCAGCTCTCGGTGAAGGAACAGCTGTCATCAAACGTCAACACCATCATGATCTCGTCCGATGTCGTACGGACGACCTCGTCGGCCGGCGGCCCGTCGACCTCCCAGGGGGTGACGAAGGACCAGCTGAACGACATCAAGAATGTCGCCGGGACGAACACCGTGATTCCCATCCACAGGACGAACACCGAGTTCACCATAGGTTCCCGGGACGGGAGGGGCTCGATGTACGGCCTTGACCCTGATGATATTGAAAAATTCCTGACGGTTGAGAACGGCACAAGCATACGAGGGGCAAATGATGCTGTTATTGGTTCGACGATCGCCAGCAACTTCAACCTGAACATCGGGAGCCGGATCAAGGTGGGCGAGCATGATACCGATTCCCGGCCGACAGTCCGGGTTTCCGGCATCCTCCAGTCCCGGGGCTTCTCGGCGGACGGCATCAATACTGACAACGCGATCATCGTATCTGATGAATGGTATACCGACCATTTCGGCGACAAGGACCTCTATGACCAGGTGAATGTGATCGTGGAGGACGTGGACACGATCAGCGATGTCGAAGCAGCTATCGACGAGAAAGTCAACAGGAAAAAGGATGTCGTCAGGATCATGGACGCAAGCTCGCGTCTCGAGAGCATCTCGCAGACCCTTGGGACCATCACGACCTTTATTCTCGCAATAGGCGGTATCTCCCTCGTGGTTGCAGCCGTCAGCATCTTCAATGTCATGATGATGTCGGTGAACGAACGGGTCCAGGAGATCGGGATCCTCCTTTCCATTGGTACTGAAAAAGGAGAAGTGCGGAGGATGTTCCTGTACGAAGCCCTTATCCTCGGTATCATCGGTGCGGTCGTTGGAGGAATCATGACCCTCGTCATAGGGTACTCGGTGGTGAGCGCCATGATTGGGAGTACCGCCTATTTCTTCCGGCCTGAAAGCATCATCTACATCCCGGCCGGTATGGTGGTCGGCATGGTCGTCTGTGTCATATCCGGATTATACCCTGCCTGGCGTGCTTCCAATATGGACCCGATCGACGCACTCAGGAGTGAATGAGGCGCAGCCTCAACGGCATTCCCTTGTTTTTTCCCGTCAGGCAGCAGGCTCCATCATGCCCCTTCCGGCCATTTGAAAGGGTGCCGGACCTAAGCGTTTCATTGCGTGGGTGGGCCGCCGGTAGATCCCACACGTTCACCGCCGGGCCACTCTGACGGGAAAGTTGGACAACTTCTTTAGCCAGGAGTGAATACGTGTAGATGGTTGCCCTGTGGTGATCTCATGAGGGTTCTTATTCTTGGGGCGGGTGCGGTAGGTCTTGCCATTGCGGCACGGTTATCGGAAGTCTGCACCGTAACCGCGGTCACCAGGGAGGAAACGGCCAGGGCCATAAACCATTCAGGACTCCGGCTTTCTGGCGCCTGGGGCGAAGGTACCTACCGATTTCACTGTGCCACTGCGTCACGACCTGGAGAAACGTTTGATTTCATCCTGGTCACCTCCAAGTCACAATCAACGCGGGAACTATGTGAGCAGAACGTGAATGCCATATCAGCGACCGAGGTGGCCAGCCTGCAGAACGGGGTCGGGAACGAGGAGACCCTGGCAGAATTCGGGGGGAAGGTCATCGGCGGCGTTGTAATGACCGGTTTCATCAGGAAGGGCAGGGAAGCGGTTCACGTGATCGC
>CASGHA010000024.1 GCA_949319355.1 uncultured Methanospirillaceae archaeon
CCGGACGACCTTTTCCAACGTTTCGAGCGTCCGTTCGACGATAGCCCGGTCCAGGCATTCCAGGCGGTCCTTTTCCGTATGGATAACTTCACTTACGACTTCGAGGGTCGCACTGGTCGAGAAGGCCAGGCAGGGTATCCCGGCCGCTGCGAACATCATGTGGTCTCCCTGGGGCCAGGGGTCGGCCCGGACCATCCCGGGGTCGCCGGCCCGGGCCTCCTCGCAGGCGGTTTCGAGCCGGGCGGGGCAGTTGTAGTAGGATATGCCCGGTGACAGCCCGGTAAGCCCTATCCCGTCGATGTTGACACAAAGGGCGACCTTCTCAGGGTCACAGCCGCCCGCCCGGAGGTATGCCACCTCTCCGGGAGCCGCATAGCACTCCTCCCCGTTCACAAAGAACAGTTCGAGTTCGTTTGAAAGGGGCCGTTCCCTGAAGAGCGGGGCAAGGGCCATAAGGGCGGCAACACCCGATGCATTGTCAAGTGCCCCGGGGGTCCCGTGCTTCGTGTCGAAATGAGCGCAAAGCACGATTTTCCTTTGCCCGGCCCCGGGGAGCCGGCAGATTACGTCAGCGGCGCGGGCCGGGCTGGACTTCGTGTCGAGGGTCAGGGTTACCGGGCTGCCGGCCTTTGAAATGAGAAAGGCACCATCATAGGCCGTGACCGTGCACGACGGGACCGGGAAGTCGCCGTCAATGATGACCGGGACCGCCTGGTCCTCCCGGGGGCTGACGGTGATGACGGCAGCAGGACCCTTCTCCACGAGGAGCTGTGCTATCTCCTGGTGGACGGCATGGGCGTAGAACGGGAAGTTCCTCGGCATCAGCGGCTCCCTGGTGAGGCCGCCGTGGAGCACCGCGACCTTGCCGGAAAAGTCGGCGGTCGCGAGCTCTTCAGATGTCGCTATGGCTACGGACCGGGCCGTGACGGAGCAGGGAGGGCTGTATGGATTAGCAACGACCCGGACCTGCCTCCCCGCAGAGGAACACCAGGCGTCCCGGACGGTCCAGGAGGGGATATCAAACCCAAGGAGGGTAGTGGTGTAGCCGTTCATGGCAAGGTTGTCCCTGATGACGGCCTGCAACAGGAGGTTCCGGTCGGACCCGGTCGGCCGTTCTCCTATCGTCCCCGCGAGGTACGACAGGTAGTCCCAGATCCCGGGGCGGGAACCGGCGGGAAGGGGGGTGTGCGTTTCCGGGCTCATGCAAGGTACTCCGCGAGGAACGCCTGTGCCCATTCCCTGTCAGCGGCCAGGAGGCAGAGCCGCCGTTTCGCCAGGGCGACCCGGTGAACAGGACACCCTTCCTTAACAAGGTACTGTTCAAGAGCGGTGAAACACCGCTCGTGCTCGTCAATCGAAGCGATGTACTTCTGAAACGACTCCTCCACCTCTCCGGGTGCCAGGAGGTGGAGGTTGTGGAGGCCGATGTCGATACGGTAGACCATGTGTTCGACCTCTGATACCAGCTCGCGGACCTTCTCCCTCACTTCCTGCTCACCGGCTGGAGTGAGGCGGTAGACCTTCTTTGCCTGGTTGGAACCGGTCAGCTCGACCTGAGCATAGACCAGGCCCTTCTTCTCGAGCTTTCCGAGGACCTTGTAGATGGACGAGAGGGAGATCCCGGTCCAGCAGCGCATGTCGCGGTCGGTCACGGTCTTCTCGAGCTCGTACGGGTGCATGGGCTTCTCATGGAGGAGCCCGAGAAGGGCCGCTTCGAGGGATAATATGGTACTCATACACTATAGTAGTAGTACACTATTGGATAAATACAATATGTGATCAGTCGTTCCCATTCCGGGAAATCACCACGGCAACCATAAGAAATAATGGAACTCCCGGCGAACCTAGTGCAAGGTTTCTCTGTATGCGGACAATCCTTCTCCCCCTCCTCGCCGTACTTGCCGTGGCGGCCGTACTTGGTTGCGGTTGCACGTCGGTGGGACCGTCTGGTGCAAATGCCACCTCCCCGCTTTCAGGCGTATCAGGGACAACAAACCTGACGCCCGTGCTCCTGCCGATGATGCTCGGCCTCTCAGACCTGCCCGAAGGCTATACCATTGACTCCGAGGCGGCAACACGGCCTGCAGACAAGCTCCCGCCGGAGGTTGCGGCCGGGTACCTGGGCGGGTATTACTTCTCGGCGATGAGCTACGACGGGAACGAGACGGTCGCCCACACCGTGCTCGTCTACAAAGAGACAGAACGGCCGAAAAACCTCGATGATTTCTTCAAGGCCACACACCCCGTGATCGCGAACTGGACGCTCACCCCGCTCGCCGACCCGAAGGTCGGGAGCGCCTCGACCGCATGGGCGTTCCTGCCACCGGGCGACTTCGTACCCGGGGAGACCCTTTCGAGCGGTTACGTGGTCATTTTTGAGAAGGGCCCCCTCTGCGAGATCGTCAAGGTCACGGGACCGAAGATGAATGCGAGCTACTGCACCAGCCTCGCACAGAAGGCGGCATCGAAAACAGGCTGAAATCCGTGAATATCCCCGTTTTTCTTATTTTTTCCGCCTCTTCATGGTGGAGGGCGCCCGGTAAGGGAATCGTTGCGCCATACCGGTCGTCCTGGTCCCTGATACATGGATCCACCAGCACACGGCGGGAAGGCGGTCAGCGGAGGTCCCATGGCATTTGAGTGCAGCCAGTGTGGAGAGTGCTGCAGCTGCCTCGGCCTCGTCCATATCATCGAACAGGAACTCGGGGACTACCGGTTCGTCGTGAAAAACCGGTACACCAACGAGAGGACCACGGTCACGGTGGACCCGGACAAGGTGGGGATGTTCCTTGACAGGAGTGTTTTTCAGACCCTTCCCGATACCTGCCCGTTCTTCAGGACCGGTCCCATTGATGGAAAGGGGTACTGCACCGTCCACCTGACCCGGCCCGAGATGTGCCGGGACTTCGGGTGCTGGCGGGTCCTCGTCCTCGACCGTGACGGCCGCAGGGTGGGGAGGATCACCGGGCTGTGCAGTGTGATGATCGAGGACGACACCCTCCGGGAGTTCTGGGAGACGACGGTCATACCCCTGGGTGAGCCCGGGGGAGTGGCCTGGGACCGGTCGGTGGTCAGGATCCTCCGGGAGGCAGGATACCAGGTCTTTACCTGAAGACGGACGCCCTCCCGGTCGCTCAACCGCTCCCCTATGCAGGAAGTCAGGTCAGGGACAGGTATGCCTTTTTTGTCTTTTCATGTCTTCATGGGGGAAGAAAACGGGTGACCCGGGACCAGGCATGAATCGCAAGGTTCATTCGCACTTACACGGAAAATCATCATTCCCGATACCACCCCATGTATACCATCCTCTACGTCGATGACGAACCCGGCCTGCTCCAGATATGCAGGGCTTTCCTTGAACAGGACAGCCAGTACACTGTCCATACGATAACCTCTGCGCCCGCTGCACTGGTGTTCCTCATGGAGAACAAGGTCGATGTCGTCATATCCGACTACCAGATGCCTGTGATGGACGGGATCGCGTTTTTGAAGGAACTCCGTTCGCGGGGAGACACGACCCCCTTCATCATCTTCACCGGCAGGGGGCGGGAGGAAATCGTCATCCAGGCCTTTGATGCCGGCGCAGATTCCTATCTCCAGAAGGGGGGGGACCCGGTTGCCCAGTTCGCCGAGCTCGCCCAGAGGATCAGGCAGGCCGTGGAGCTCCGCAAGGCAGAGGAGGCGCGGGTGAAAAGCGAGGAAAAATACCGGGCACTTTTCAACGACTCAGCCATCGGGATCTTCCGCAGCACACCCGGTGGCACCTACCTGGCCCTGAACCCGGCATTCGCCCGGACGTACGGGTACGACACCCCGGAGGAGATGCAGGCTGCAGTCAGGGACATCGGCGGCCAGCTCTATGTGAGACCCTCTGAAAGGGCAGAAATTACCAGGCTGCTGGAGACGAATGGCGAGGTCAGGGGTTTTATCGCCGAAAACCGCCATAGGCTCGGGCATTCCATCTGGATCTCAATCAATGCCCGGAAGATCGTCAGGGCGCAGGACGGGGCTTCGTACTACGAGGGCACCATCGAGGACATCACGGAACGGAAGGAGGCGGAATGGGCCAAAGAACAAAGTGATGAGCGGTTCTACCGTCTCCTCGCAAACTCGCCGGATATCCTGTTCCGTGTCACCATCCCGGCCGGCGTGTATGAATACATCAGTCCGGCGGTTGAGGCGTACTCAGGCTATGCACCCGAAGCCCATTATGAAAATCCTCTCCTTATAAGGCAGATCATCCACCCTGACTGGGTCCCGTACTTCGACCGGATGTGGGAACGGCTCCTCACCGGGGATGTCCCCCCGTCGTACGAGTTCCAGATCCTGACCCGTAACGGTGAGGTCAGGTGGGTAGACCAGCGGAACGTGCTGGTGAGGGATGAACAGGGCCGGCCGGTCGCCCTCGAGGGGATCGTCACCGACGTAACCGCCAGGAAAACGACGGAGCTGGCCCTGCAGGAGAGCGGGGAACGGTTCAGGCAGATCTCTGAGCTGATCACCGACATCGCGTATTCATGCATGATGAAGCCGGACGGAAGCCCCGGGATAAACTGGATCACCGGTGCCGGCGAGCGGATCACCGGCTATACCAACGAGGAGATCCAGGCGAGGTCGTGCTGGAGTTTCCTTGTCGTCGATGAGGACATCCCGGTATTTGAACGGTCTGTAAAAGGCCTCTCTCCGGGACAGTCGGCGTCCTGCGAGCTCCGTATCCGGCGGAAGGACGGAAAGGTCGCATGGCTTGCCAGTTACGCGAAGTGCGTGGGAGACCGTGAGAGACCCCTGGCCGGGACGATTTATGGCGGCCTTCGGGATGTGACCCGGTGGAAACGCGACGAGGACGCCCTGCTCCGGAAGACCACCGATCTTCAGGCACTGAACGAAAAGCTGTCGACGACCGGGGAGGAGCTCAGGCGTAACTACGAGGTCCTGACACGGAGAGAAAAGACGCTCCGGGAGAGCGAAGAGCGGTACCGCCTGATCGTTGAGACTTCGGAAGAGGGGATATGGCAGATGGACCAGGAGGCCCATACCACGTTTGTCAACAGGAGGATGGCTGAAATGCTCGGCTATACCCAGGTCGAGATGATCGGCAGGGCGATCTCCTCCTTCATGCACGAGGACGACCTCCGCGACCATGAGGTCCGCATGCACCAGCGGCGGGAGGGTGTGAACGAGCCTTACGAGCGTCGGTTCGTGCGGAAGGACGGATCGGTCGTCTGGACGCTCATCTCGGTCACCACGTTAAAGGACAGGAATGACGAGTTCAAGGGTTCCTTTGCGATGATCTCCGACATCACCGCGAGGAAGCGGGCCGAGGACGCCCTCAGGGAAAGCGAGGAGCGGTACAGGACCCTTGCCGAGACGGCGCAGGACCTCATCTACATCATCGACCGTGACGACAACGTCATCTATGCTAACAGCTTCGCCCTGAGAATCATCGGGAAGTCGCTCGGTGATGTCGTCGGGAAACCCCGGAGGGCGCTTTTTCCCGGGCCGACAACGGAACGGCAGTACCAGAACCTCCAGAAGGTCCTTTCATCAGGAAATCCCCTCCGTATCGAGAGCACGGTACCGGTCCCGGGAGGGGAGATCTGGCAGGACACCCACCTCGTGCCGGTCAGGGGCGCGGACGGGGCTATAACGTCGGTCCTCGGGATATCGCGGGACATTTCACGCCTGAAGAGGACCGAGGAGGCACTCAGGGTCAGCAACAGGAAGCTCAACCTCATGACCTCCATCATCAGGCATGACATCATCAACCAGGTATCGGCCCTCATGGGGTTCATCAGCCTCGTGCGGTCTGAGAGTACCGATCCGGCGGACAGGGAGGAGTACCTGGCGAATGCACGGGAGGCAGGCGAGCGGATATCGAGGATTATCGCTTTTTCCAGGGAGTACCAGCAGATAGGGGCCACCGAACCGGGGTGGCACAACCTCCACGGGACCGTCGGATGTGCCGCCGACGAGGTCGGTCCCACCGGGATCGCGGTCCTGAACACCATCCCGCAGGATATCGCCGTCATGGCCGACCCGCTCATCCTGAAGGCGTTCTACAACCTGATAGACAACGCGGCGAGGTATGGTGGGACGATCACGAAGGTCTCCTTCAGCGCCATCGGGGAAGGGGGCGAGCTCGTCATCAGGTGCGAGGACGACGGGGTCGGGGTCGACCCACGGGAGAAGGAGAGGATCTTCGAACGGGGATACGGGAGGAACACGGGCCTCGGGCTCTTCCTCGCCCGGGACATCCTGGCCATTACCGGTATAACGCTGAGTGAGACGGGAAAGCCCGGAAAGGGTGCCTGTTTCGAGATGCGGGTGCCAAAAGGGACGTGGAAAAAACAGGAGTGAACGGTTTTTCAACCCGGACTTCCCCTTTCCGTAAAACACTTTTTTTCCCGGGTTATCTGTGATTGCGGGCAGGATATCTCCCTGAATATTCCCGGGGCGGTTCCTTGAGCAGAGAGGTTTTGAACCATGAAGGCACAATTCCCAGTACCATGACCCCACGATCCGGAGCATGCCTCCTCTTTGTCCTCCTCCTTGCGTGCGCGGCATTCGTGACCGTTGCACCTGCCGCCACCACCACGGAGAGCCAGACGATGTCATCAGCTGAAAAGGCCGTGATTGCCGCCAACAACCAGTTCGGGACCGAACTGTACCAGAAGCTCGCGAAGGACCAGAAGAACAGGAATGCAAACCTGTTCTTCTCCCCGTTCTCGATATCCTCGGCGCTCGCCATCACCACCGAGGGGGCGAAGGGGGCCACAGCCTCCCAGCTCCAGTCGGTGTTCCACTTCCCGAAGGACAACCTGACCAGGCAAAAAGGATTTGCGGAGTATATCTCTGACCTGAACGCCAATGACACGGCGTTCGAGCTGAAGACCGCAAATGCCCTCTGGGTCGAGAAGACCTATCCCTTCCTCCCGTCCTTCACCGACACAGCCCTCCGCAGTTACGGCGCACGGGCGACGAACCTTGACTTCAAGCAGAAGACCGAGGAGTCCCGCCAGGTAATCAACGGCTGGGTCGAGGACCAGACAAACGGGAAGATCGAGGACCTGATCCCACAGGGGTCGCTTACTTCTGACAGCCGGCTTGTCATCACCAATGCCGTCTATTTCCATGGAAAGTGGGTCCTGCCGTTCGACAAGGCCGATACGACCGACCAGCCGTTTAAAACACTCAGCGGAAAGACCGTAACGGCCAGGATGATGGAACAGACCGGCATGGCCGCACGGTTCCCGTACGCCGAGACCAGCCGTTTCCAGGCCATTTCGCTCCCGTATAACCACACGGGAGAGAAACAGCTCTCGATGCTCATCATCCTCCCGAAAGGGACCTCATACAAGCAGGTGGAGTCGTCTTTTGACGCAAAAACCCTTGCATCAGTCAGGAAGTCCTTAAAGACGCAGCGGGTCGATACGTACATCCCGAAGTTCAGGCTCGAGACCAGCTACGGGATGGTCCCGGTGCTGAAGAGTATGGGCGTAAAGGCTGCCTTTACCCCGGGGACAGCCGACTTTTCCGGGATGGACGGGACAAGGAACCTCTACGTGAGCGACATCATCCACAAGGCCTATGTAGACGTCAACGAGGAAGGGACCGAGGCGGCGGCGGCGACCGGTGTCATCGTGGGGCTCGGGATGGCACAGCCCGGGCCGGCCATACCGGTGTTCAGGGCTGACCGCCCGTTCATGTTTTTGATCCAGGACGACCAGACGGGAGCGGTCCTGTTCATGGGACGGGTCACTGACCCGACCGCCTGACAGGGGGTCCATCCCCACCCATCTCCCCGGTCCTGTATCCGGCTCCCTGCAGGAGAGCCCGGTGTCAGCTCCGGCAGGCGCCCTGCATCCTTATCTTCCCAGGACCTTGTTATCTGAAGAGCGCCTCTCATAACCATGATTTATCTCATGCAGCCATGTGGCAGAGCCAGGGCATCCTTAGCTCCCTTCACAATCATCATCATGAAGAAGAAATAAACGGGCAGGTACGGGGGGTAGCAAGTGGCCAGGATACTGATCGTTGAAGATGATTCTATTATCGCCCTGACTATCCAGACCAGGCTTGCCAGCATGGGGTTTGACGTCGCCGGCAGGGCCTCCACAGGTGCAGATGCCATTACAAAGGCAGAGGAACTCTCCCCGGACCTCGTGCTCATGGACATCCACCTGAAAGGTCCCATGGACGGCATCGAGGCAGCGGAAATGATTTACGGCATCCAGAATATCCCCGTCGTGTACCTGACCGCTTTTTCAGACGAAAAGACCCTTGAGAGGGCCCAGAAAACATCTCCTTTCGGGTATATCGTAAAACCCTTTACCGACAACACGCTCCGAGTCACCATTACCCTGGCCATCATGAAACACCAGGCCGAGAAGAAGGAACAAAAAAGGGAAAACACGATGACCTGGGACTGACCCCCCGGGACCTCCTGGGCACCGGTACCCGCTGATGACCCGTGGAATCATCCTTATTCATTCACCATCGTTCTTTTTTCCCGCCCTTAATGGACCGTGTCACTCGCCGGCTGACCAGGGATTATCTGCCCGGATACCCGGAATACTCTATATTTACCCATTTTTCGGGAGAACAATGGTTCTGCGGGTCACCATGAAAACCTTAATGCAATCCTATCTTTTTAATTGATCGTACAAAAGGCCCGAATATGGACATCCCTTCGCTGTTCAGCTTCCTGGTATCCCTTGCCATCTGCCTCATCTGCATAGCCGTGTATTTTAAGACCAGGAACAGGATGCTGCTCTTGTTTGCAGGAGCTTTTGCCCTCTTCGCCATATCGTTCCTGCTCCCGGTGATGGAAAACCTTCCGTACCTGGAAGATTCGGCCCTCATCACCCGGATGTGCGCCTTCCTCGTGTTCCTCTACGTTGTCTACTCCAGCATTGGCGAGGTGAGAAACCGCCTGTCATCAATCCCGAGTGCAAACTACCACCTTATCAGTAAAATTGCAGAACGGAAACGGACTGAGGAAAACTCGAACCGGATGCGGGAGAGGTATTTTGCGATCATCAACAACTCCCCTATCCCGCAGTTTGTCATCGATATGGACCACAGGGTAACCCACTGGAACAGGGCTCTTGAAAAATACAGTGGGATAAAAAGCGAGGATATTGTCGGTACAAAAAACCACTGGAGGGCGTTTTATGACGAAGAGCGCCCGGTCCTTGCAGATCTCCTCATCGACGGCGATAGCACCAGGATCACGGAGTGGTATGGGGATTCATGCAAAAAATCTGAACTCATCGACGAGGCCTACGAATCGACCAGCTTCATCCCCAAGCTCGGAGAAAGAGGCACCTGGCTGTATTATACCGCCGCACTCATCAGGGACGGAAAGGGCATGGTCATTGGCGCCGTTGAAACCCTCGAAGACATATCAAGGAGTAAGCAGGCGGAGATGGAGCTCGAACGGTCGGAAAGTATGTACCGGACGATCTTCAACACTACCGAGGCCGCCACCATCATCATCGAGAGTGATACGACGATAAGCCTTGCCAACTCTGGTTTTGCACGGATATCGGGTTATTCGATAGAGGAACTCGAGGGAAAGAAGAGCTGGACCCAGTTTGTCGCGAAGGATGACCTTGAGAAGATGAAACAGTATCATCAGGGCCGGCGCCAGGACTCTTCCGGAACCCCTCGTGCGTACGAGTTCAGGTTCATCGACAGGAACGGGTCGGTCAAGTACTGTCTCAACAACGTGGCCATGATACCAGGCACGGACCGGAGCGTGGCTTCCGTACTGGACATATCCGACCGGGTCCTGGCGGAAATGGACTACCGG
>CASGHA010000025.1 GCA_949319355.1 uncultured Methanospirillaceae archaeon
CTGGCCCTCGGTGATGTACCCGGTGAGATCGGGGACCGGATGGGTGATGTCGTCGTCAGGCATCGTGAGGATCGGGAGCTGGGTAATGGAACCGTTCTTTCCCTTGATCCTCCCTGCACGCTCATAAATCGACGCAAGGTCGGTGTACATGTACCCGGGGTAGCCCCGCCTCCCGGGTACCTCCTCCCGGGCGGTCGATATCTCACGGAGGGCCTCGCAGTAATTCGTCATGTCCGTAAGGATGACGAGCACGTGGAGGTTATGCTGGTAGGCAAGGTATTCGGCAACGGAGAGTGCAACCCTCGGAGCGGCTATCCGCTCGATCGTCGGGTCGTCGGCAAGGTTGAGGAAAAACACCACCCGTTCGAGGGCTCCGGTGTCCTCGAAGTCCTTCATGAAAAAGGACGCTTCCTTGTGGGTGATCCCCATCGCCGAAAAGACGACGGCAAACTTCTCATCAACACCCGGGACCTTGGTCTGCCGCGCGATCTGGGCGGCGAGCCTGTTGGCAGGAAGTCCTGCACCAGAAAAAATCGGCAGTTTCTGTCCCCTGACAAGCGTGTTTAACCCGTCGATCGTGGACATTCCCGTCTGGATAAAGTCAGCTGGCTTGTCGCGGGCATAGGGGTTGATGGGCATCCCCGATATTTCAACTGCCTCGTCGGATATGATGTCCGGTTTGCCGTCCCGGGGTTTTCCGACGCCGGAAAACACTCTCCCGAGCATCTCTATGGACACGTTTATCCTCGGAAGCTCCCCGGTAAACCGTACCGCAGTCCTGACGCTGTCGATACCACTGGTCCCTTCGTAGACCTGGACGACTGCGAGGTCACGCGAAATATCAAGGACCTGGCCGTTTCGTTCTTCTCCTGATGGCAGGAGGATCCGCACTGTCTCGCCATACGAGACGTTCCGTGTTTTTTCAACGAAGATAAGCGGTCCGGAAACGTAATTGATGGAGCGGTACTCCGTCGTTGAAAGGTTGTAGCCTGTCATGATCCCTCCACCTGGAGCCCGCGGATCCGGGTTGTTATGGATGTCGCAAGCTCCTGCAGCCTGGGAACCTCGGCTACATCTTTCATCCGGGAGATTTCTCTTCTTTCAGGGATTGCCATGACCTGCCTGAGCGGGATCCCCTTTCCGAGTTTTAAAACAGATTCCCTGTAAAAGGTGTGTATTACTGACAGCATCCAGTACTGTTTTTCAAGCGGGCAGTAGGAATCGGTGTCGCTGTAGGCGCTCTGCTGGAGGAAGTCCTCACGGATCATCCTTGTAACCTCGAGGATGAGCTTTTCATTGTCCGGGAGCGCGTCAGGACCGACGAGCTGCACGATCTCGAGCAGTTCAACCTCTTTCTGGAGCAGGTACATGGTCTGGCTCCTGAGGTCCCGCCAGTCTGCCGCCATGTTCTGTGAGTACCAGTCCTGCAGGCTGTCCAGATACAGGGAATAACTCTTGATCCAGTTGATCGAGGGAAAATGCCTGCGGTTCGCAAGGCTGGTATCGAGCGCCCAGAATGTCCCGGCGATCCTGAGGGTGTTCTGGGTGATTGGTTCCGAGAAATCTCCCCCGGGTGGCGAAACCGCCCCTACAATAGTGATGGAACCGGTCCGGTTGTCATTCCCGAGGCAGATCACCCTCCCTGCCCGTTCATAGAATGCGGCAAGACGTGTCGCGAGGTATGCCGGGTATCCCTCCTCCCCCGGCATCTCCTCCAGCCGTCCTGATACCTCTCTGAGAGCCTCCCCCCAGCGGGAGGTCGAGTCAGCCATGAGAGCAACATCATACCCCATGTCCCGGTAGTACTCCCCCATGGTGATCCCGGTGTAGATGGACGCTTCCCTGGCAGCGACCGGCATGTTGGAGGTGTTGGCGACCATAATCGTCCGTTCGATAAGGGGAAGTCCGGTACGCGGGTCAATCAGTTCCGGGAACTCGGTGAGGACGTCGGTCATTTCGTTTCCACGTTCCCCGCAACCGATATACACAATGAGGCGGGCGTCAGCCCACTTTGCAAGCGTCTGCTCGGAAACGGTCTTTCCCGTTCCAAAACCTCCTGGGATCATCGCCGTCCCGCCCTTCGTAACCGGAAAGAGACTGTCGAAGATCCGCTGGCCGGTAATGAGGGGCAGTTCAGGGTCGAGCTTTTTCCTGAAGGGACGCTCCTTTCTGACCGGCCAGGTCTGCATCATGGGGAGTTCGGTCCCGTCGGCAAGGCGTGCGACCGTCCCTTCGACCGTCATCATGCCGTCCATCACCTCGCCGATCGTCCCGCTGACTCCCGGGGGGACCATGATCCGGTGCTCAATATTGAACTCCCGGACCGTTCCGAGGGTATCCCCGCCTGATACCGTATCCCCTGCCTTAACAACCGGGACAAACTCCCAGGTATGCTTCCTGTCAAGCCCGGGGACGGTCAGGCCTCGCGAGATGAAACTGCCTGACCGTTCGGCGAGAGCTGACAACGGACGCTGGACACCATCGTAAATCGATGATATGAGCCCGGGGCCCAGTTCCACGGAAAGCGGCCGCCCGGTGTTGACAACCGGTTCACCGACTTTCAGCCCCGATGTGTCCTCATAGACCTGGATGACCGCGTCATTGCCATCAAGCCGGATGATCTCACCTGCAAGGGAGAGTTCCCCGACCCGGACTACATCGTACATCCTGGAACCCTGCATCTCCCCGGCAATAATAACCGGTCCGGATATCCGGATTATCTGACCAGTGACCATTGTTACCGCCTCACAACGATGTTATAGCCGATGGCCCTGCGGAGGAGCCGCTCGATGTAGCTTCCCGAAGGGACACTCTTTGATGTTGATGGGATGGGGATGATTATTGGCCTGTAGGTGTTCTCGATCGTACTCAGCAGGTCCTTGTCGAGCAGGGACATGAAGTCCTCACTGATCCCGATAATGCCGGTATCATCCGCATTGAGGAGGGGAGGGATGACCTTTTTTGCCTCATCCGGCCCTTTCACCTCGATCACATCGACACCGGCAAGACGATACCCGGGTGCAGTGGACGGGTCGGTAACAATCATATATTTATACATAGATCATCTCCGCCTCCATAACGTTGTCAGGCAGGCCCGCTTCCCTTGACCGTGCAATTACCCGTATATTGATGATTTCATTCAGTTTCGCTCTCAGGTAGCCGATCACGACCGTGAATGAAAAGGGGTCGCCCCGAAAGACCTGCACCGTCTTTTTAATAAGGAACCGTTCAAGTGCCTTCTCTACCCCTGATATCCTTCCTGCCTGGTATTCCCCGGGAGGGACCCCGAGGAGAAACCTGTACGAGGTCGGTTCCAGCATGTGGATGGCTTTAGAGACATCTTTTGTCTGAAGCATCTCCAGAAGAAAAGACTGGCTGAAGACCTTCCCCCCGGAGATGATAACATCGGAGGCGGCCTCGGGAAAGACAGAGTCCCTGGTCATGATCAGGATGTTTTTCAGGTTTGTTGCATCGATCTCGGTCTGAAGAAGGTCGCGTATGACCCTGTCATCTTCACTGTTCCCGGTAATCCTGTCGAGGGAAGAGGAAAAATAGTATTCATCAAGGGCGTACTCCAGGGAATCGAGGTTGTGGTGCTCCTGGAAATCACCCAGGTGTTGGGTAAGCGGCACGGAGTACTCGATCTGCCATGTCGCCATCAGGTCGACTACTCCTCTGACATCCGGCTGTTTCAGCAGTTCAAGAAGGGTTGTCTCATCAAGTGTCCCGGCAGGGACGAGGCATCCTGCTATCTCTTCAGCAGGGGCCTGGATATTTTTCCCCCTAATAATGGTCTTGATGTTCTGGATGTCCCATTTTTTCAGGAAAATGGTAATATATCGGGACCCTTTTTCCCCCTGGACAAGGTTGAAAATTTTTCTGTAGGTCCTTGCCAGGTTCTTCCGCAGGGCATGCTCAACGCAGCCTATCCCTGAAAACAGGACACGTGCTTCCGCAATATCCTGGCTATAGGGTGTTTTTTCAAGTTCGGAGATAATACCGTCGACAGATGTCTGGGCGATCAGCCTTTCCATCTCATGGTGGTCAAGGAGCCTGCTCGCCATCCCATGGACTCTGGCATTGACATATTCAACGTACATCGGGATCACGATTCAGCAGCGTGAAGACCGTGGCTTTCATAGAGCTCCGGGCCCGGACAAGACGGTCTTCCATGGTATTCCTGACTACGAGCCTGCCATCCGGACTTGAACCGGACACCCCGCCTGCGGATGTTATGTCCGGGATGATGACGCATTGCCTCCCGGTCTTCTGAAGAAGCCTCCTGCACAGGTCCTCGTCCCGGGGATCGACATGGAGTTCTGTCTCACGGTCTACCATCTCTTCAAGTACCTCGGAGAGCAGGGTCGAAAAACTACTTTCGTATGAAGGGCCGGCCCGGATTGAGGCAAGGTGGCGTTCGGCTTCTGCAAAGACCTCTTCAATACTTTCTTCCTGCTCTTTTACCCGTTGTACCCGCAACTCCTCCCGTACCTGATAGATCTGCTTCGTTTTTTCGAGTTCGATCTGTGTCCTGGTGCCATTGAGCAGTTGGGCCCTGTAATTTTCTGCTTGTTCGTGTGCAAGGTCCCACTCACCTTTCCCTTCCTTGTCGGCACGTTGCAGGATGGCCTGGATTTTCTCCCCGGCATCCTTCTCCATCGACTGGATAAGGTGGTCGTATTTCATAAATGAGATGCCGTCCCCCGGCGTTATCCCTGGAGCACCAACGACGCCGGCAGCGTTGGTCAGGGACATAGCCCCACAAGGTCTCTTCGATTACACTGCGAAGGATGACCGCGACAGGTGCAGCTTTACTTTACCATAATTATGATCATCGATGCCACGACAAATCCCAGGATGACCATGGTCTCCGGAATTGCCTCGAGCACGATAATGCCCCCGGTCGATTCAGGCCTCTCTGCGATGGTTGCCGATCCTGCCGCCCCGATACGTGACTGTGCATATCCTGTTGCAATTGCTCCGCCGGCAAATGCAATTCCTGCGCCAATTGGTATTTCCCATCCCATGACAATTCACCTCTTGTCGATACAACATCATCATGATATATAAAAGTATTACTCAAAAGGAACGTTTTACTGCCATGTTGTGAAGGTATACGTCCCTAGGAACACTACTTCTCACCCTTGTTAGGACGAGTACGGAAAGGCTTGTATGGAATACCTCCCCCCTCATAGAACTTTGAAAAAAATTCCACCACATGAAGGCGGACGCTGTGGATTGAGGGACTGAACATGGCGAGGATAAGGTTCAGGATGTGAAGCATCACTGCTATCAGGACCCCGATGAGCAACACCTCCATTGTCCCCCCCAACCGGTTGGCGATCATGGCAAGGATGACCGATGCCATACCGATCGCCATGAGGCGGGCATACGAGAGGATGTTTCCGACCGTGCTCATGATCTCGATGGCACCCAGCGTACCCCCTCCGTAAATAATGAGGAGTACGGCCACACCAAGAACAATGAAAGCCGGGATCGTGAGGTATTCAGGAAGGAACCGGGCAACGACGCCCAGGACCAGGAGCAGTCCGGCTATCAGCCCGATCATGCCGCATTTTTCACAGATATGCTTTCTTTTTCGACTGTTTATAGCATTCACAAGTCCAATCACGAGGCCCAGGACAACATGGACAACCCCTATGCTGATGGTTATGATCAGGAGGGGCACCATCGCTTCAAGCCGGTTCCAGGTCACCCCGAACAGCTCGACCGGGTGGATCCAGCCCATCATCTCACCGAAGTCGCCAAAGAACTCCCCGAAGAGATATCCGAAAAATATCGCGGGAAATGAAGATATTAACAATATTCCCGATATCTGATGAAGCCATGGTATGTGGGCATAGCGGAACCTGATAACCAGGCTGAACAGGAGGATCAGGATCCCATAGCCGATATCACCGACGATAATGCCGAAGAAGAGCGGGAAGAAAATGGCCATGATCGGCGTAGGGTCGATCTCGGAATACCTGGGAGGGCTGGCAAGCTGCATGAAAAACTCAAAAGGCTTTATCCAGCGGGGGTTGTCATAGAAGACCGGGACCTTGTCGATGCGGGCAGCCGTGACTTTTTCCTCTACCATCACGACCCTTTCGCCAAAGGCTTCTGAAAGGGCATCCCTTGTCTTTTTTATGAATTTTGAGGGTATCCACCCCCTTACCATGACGGTAAATTCCGTTTCCGCGAACTGGTGATAGGCGCGTATCTCCTCCTCCCGTTCGGATAAAACTGTTTTGAGCGCAATAAGCTCGGAGTACCAGTCTCTTGAAAGATTTTCGAGGTCCCGGGTCAGCTCTTCCCGCTCCCTGATCGCCTCCCGGCGTTTCCTGTCCAGCATAAGCAGTGCCTGTGCGAGCGGCATGTTCGCAAATTCGGGTGGAATACGGACCTCGTTGATATTCTTGGAATAGAGGAAGTGGTGTACGTCATCAGAGTATTTCCTGCTGAACACCGTGATAGCTGCAATCGTTTCCTCGTCGAGTTCAGCAGATATCAATTCATACTGGTCATCGGTAATCTCTTTCAGTGTCGGACGGATGATATCGAGTATGTCCTTGAACTCCTTGGCGACAAGGAGCACCGTAACTTCGAAACCCCTGAGTATCGGCAGTTGCTGTTCAAGGGGCTGGATTTTATCGATAATTTTCTCGTACCGGTTCAGACCGCTGACGGTGATCTCGAGTTCGCTTATCCTGCCGGAGTGGTCCTTTATCGATGTCTCAACTATCCCTATGACCTCCCTGGCCCTCTTTATGGCGTGTGGTGTTGACAGGCTCCGGGTCCTCCGGTAAATGTCGTCTGACTCTTTTTTTGCACCCTGGTCAGCAGGGATCAACGATACAATGCCTTCTATGGTCGCAATCAGTGTGGATATTTCCGAATGGTCTGCAGGGTGCATCTTCCTGATATTTTCACATTCGGCCGGGAGACATTCGGTGACCTCCTCAAGGTGAATGGTCCCCATCTGATAAAGCACGTCAACCAGGTGGTTAAAGTCCTTCTTCGGCCCTACAACGAGGACACTCTTCATCTTCTGGAGCATCGGTCTACCCGGGCTTTACCGCGTTAACGACAAGGTCAACGGCGGCATCAAAATTTTGCTTTTTCCGCTCACGCTGGGTCTGGATCATGTCCTCCCCCTCTTTCCTGATCCGGCTGCTTTCCGTCCGGATCGTTTCCATGGCTGCGGTCCAGATTTTTTCAGCTTCGGCTTCTGTCTCCTTCTGCTGTGATCCCAGCCATTTCTGAGTCTCCTGGTGTCGGCTGGAAACATGGTCCGCGGCCTCCCGTTCAGCCGAGGCGATTCTTTCCTGCAACTCTTCCTCTTTCAGCCGGATCTGCTCCAGAAGTGATTCCTCATCTCCCTGACCTGGAGCCCTGCCTGGGCTTGCCTGGTTCCGGGATTCCATATTTGCGGGGTGACCGTCCATCTTTGTCCTCCTCATTCCAAACCATGGTTACGCCTTAAAAAAATCGTGATATCATTGTTCCGGGGAATAAATCGGACGTTCATGACGAGGTCATCGGATGCGTTGTGGGCCCGCTCTATCCGCTCGGCACATCGTTTCATCGCCAGGTTTTTCAGTTTCATGATGATTTCGTCCTTTGACTCGGTCATCGGACCGTCCCCCGTTTTTATACTGACGCTGAATGATTGTCAATCTAATAGATATAATTTATTGTTCCACCAGGGTGAAAGTAAAAAATAAAAAGTATTTAAAGCCTTATGTGGCGAATTCGCGCATTGATAGGTATATTACATATAATAAAGTTTTCTGACCGCAACAAGGAATTCTGCACCACAGAACGGGAACTGAAAAACCGTCCACATTCCTGACCCGTCCACCGTATTGATCTCATGCCCGGCAGGGCCGATCTATTTTCACTCCGGACAATAACGGGATTATTATTAAAAAAGGATGAATGAAAGGACTTATTTGAAAATATCAAATATCTGGTCGCTGCCGGTTGCAGAGAGGCGCTCGCGCTCAGACTTCTCATCGACGAGGGCAAGGAGCGGGAGTTTCATGTCAACACCCGGTTTGAAGCCGAACATCTCTTCGAGCGCGACCTGCTGGGCGTGCATGAAGAGCGAGTTCGGTATATCCATGGCACAAAGCTCCTCGCACTGTCCACAGTTCACACAGGAGTCAGCGATGTGGGCGAACCGGATGAGGTGGAACATGAAGCTTGGTGGGACCTCGCCGGGCGGGACGAGGTAGGGCTTCTTGGTGCTACACTCGACACAGTAGCAGATCGGGCAGTTCTCAATGCACTGGTAGCACTTAATGCACCGGGACGTCTCCTTCATGATCTTCTCAAGCCTGGCACGACCTTCTCCGAGGCCTTCGAAGTTTTTCTTCCGCCACTTGTCGCCGAGTTTGAGCATCGCGCCCTCGACCTTCGTCCGCATCTCGATACCCTTCGGGTTCGGTGCTTCGGTGGCTACAGCACCGGCTTTTACTGCTGCGTCAAGGAGGGCTGCCCCTTTCTCACTGCATACTTCGACAAAGGTTGCCTTTCCTGCCTTGTCTCCGATGACACCCCAGTTGCCGCACGCGAGGTCGGCCTGGCGGGGGATTTTCATCTTGCATCGGCGGCAGTTGGTCCTTCGGCCATAGCCTTCCTCTTCGAGTTCGTCAATGGAGATGCCCTTGTGGCCGCCTTCATACTCTATGATGAACTGGCCCTTGTCGATCTCCTCCTTGTGGACCGTGTCGGGGTCGACCTGGAACTTCTCCTTGATCATCTTCCGGGCAGCGACAGGGGAAACGGTGCCTCCACAGTTCACCCCTATCATCAGGACGTTGTCGAGGTTGACCTGCTGGCGCTTTGCCAGTTCGTACAGCCCCATTGCATCGCAGCCCTTGACGGTCATGGCGATTTTCATGTTGCTGGCGCCGTCGACATACTTTTTGACCAGTTTTGCAAGGAGCAGCGAACCACAATGGAGCGATCCGGCCGTGTTGTCGATCTCCTTCGGGTCGGTGATGAGGGTGGGAACGGCATCGTAGAGGTCGATCCCTTTCTTCACCGCCAGGACGGCATCCACCATCTTGCTCTCAAGGGCATATTTCAGGAGACCTGAAACAGCTCCTCCGCATTCAGCCTTTTTCGCAAGGTCTGCGTTTGTGGTCCATGCATAGACCATCTCGCCTTTTGCAGTCATGTTCAGGCCTCCTTGATTTTCTCGATCCTGATGGCACAGGCCTTGAACTCAGGGATCTTGGCGATTGGGTCAAGTGCGTTGTTGGTGAGAATGTTCGCAGCACACTCCTTGAAGTGGAAGGGCATGAACATGACGCCCTTGAGGATGTCCTTGGTGATCTTGGCGGGGACGTTGATCTCGCCACGCCTGGTGATGGCCCTGACCATCTCGTTGTTCTTGATGCCGAGGTCCTTTGCGTCCTCGGGGTTGATCTCGATCCAGCCGGTCGGGACCTCCTTGTCGAGGGTCTCGGAACGACGGGTCATCGAGCCGGTGTGCCAGTGGAAGATGCAGCGACCGGTGGTGAAGACGTACGGGTACTCCGCGTCCGGTACTTCTGCAGGTGGCTTGAACTCGAGCGGGTGGAAGACGCCAATGCCGTCCGGGTGGCTGAACTTACCGATGTGGAGGATGGGAGACCCCGGGTGTTCCTTGGTCGGGCAGGGCCAGTGGAGAGCCTCGGGCTTGCTGAGGCGTACATAGTCCATACCAGCGTATGACGGGGTGACCTTGGAGACCTCGTTGAAGATGTCCTCGGCAGACTTGTACGGGAACTGCTTGGCATATCCCATCTTGGCAGCGAGTTCGGAGATGATGAGCCAGTCGACCTTCGCATCACCGGGCGGGGGCTGAGCGGTGCGCCACATCTGGACACGGCGCTCGGTGCTGGTCTGGGTCCCGTCCTTCTCGGCGTAGCAGCTGGCAGGCAGGACGACGTCAGCGAGTTCAGCGGTCTCGGTAAGGAATATGTCCTGGACGACGAGGAACTCGAGGCTCTTTAAAGCCTTCTCGACATGGTGGAGGTCAGGGTCGGAAAGCATCGGGTTCTCGCCCATGATGTACATGGCCTTGAGTTCTCCGGGCTTGTCGGCGAGGACGTCCATCATGACGGTAACCTCGTAACCGTTCTTGGGCTCGGCGATGCCATCGGGGAAACCCCATGCATCGGCGAACTTCTTGTGTGCGGCCTCGTCGATGACCTTCTGGTACCCGGTGAACACGACAGGCAGGCAGCCCATGTCACAGGCACCCTGAACGTTGTTCTGGCCACGCAGAGCATTGACACCCGCCCCTGGTTTTCCAAGGTTGCCGGTAAGCATCTGGATGTTGGCGACCGACTTGACGTTGTCGACGCCGGTGGTGTGCTGGGTGATACCCATCGAGTAGAGGATGGCGGTCGCACCGGACTTCGCAACCCACTCGGCACAGGTCTTCAAGGATTCTACCGGGATCTTCGAGACCTTGGAAACGTTCTCAAGGCTGTAGGTGTCCTGCATGACGACCTTCTTGAGGTCCTCGAAGTTCTTGGTCCTGTTCTGGACGAACTCCTTGTCTTCCCAGCCGTTCCTGATGATCTCCTGCATCAGACCGTTCAGGATAGCGACATCGGTCCCGGAGACGAAGGGCATGTACAGGTCGGCCTGCTTGCCGGTCGCAGTGAGGCGCGGGTCGGCGTAGATGAGTTTCGCACCCTTCATCTTGGCCTGCATGACCTTCCTTCCGATCAGCGGGTGCTGCTCGAAGGTGTTGCTGCCAAGGATGAAGACGCACTTTGCATCAGCAATATCAAGGATGGAGTTCGTCATCGCACCCGAGCCGAATGAGGCTGCGAGGCCGGCGACCGTTGAGGCATGGCAGAGCCGTGCGCAATGGTCGATATGGCGGGTCTTGAGGACACCGCGGGCGAACTTCATCATCAGGTAGTTTTCCTCATTGGAAACCCTTGCCGAGGACAGGCATGCGAGTTCGTCGGGCTTGTAGCTCTTGAACTTCTTCGCGATAAGGTCGTATGCCTCGTCCCAGCTGGCCTCAACGAACTTTCCGTCCTTCTTGATGAGCGGCTTTTTCAGGCGGTCCTCGCGGTTGACGAACTCGTGGGCGTATGTCCCTTTCGGGCATAACTTCCCCTCGTTCACCGGCGAACGGTTGTACGGGGCGACTCCCGTGAC
>CASGHA010000026.1 GCA_949319355.1 uncultured Methanospirillaceae archaeon
GAAGAGATGGGCTGCCGGGTCCTGACTGCATATGATGTGGGTGCCGCAGGAATTCATCGCCTGTTCCCGGCCCTTCAGGACCTCCTTGAGGCGAAGGTCCTTGTGGTTGCCGCAGGCAGGGAAGGGACGCTCCCTGCAATCGTAGCCGGGCTGGTAGACCGTCCGGTGATCGGAGTGCCAGTGAGTACCGGTTACGGGTACATGGGTAAGGGAGAAGCCGCGCTCGCAAGTATGCTCCAGTCCTGTTCCGTGATCGCGGTTGTGAACATTGATGCAGGTTTCACTGCAGGTGCGCTTGCAGCACGCATCGCCAACATGGCGGTATCCGGATGACCCGTGCACTTTACATTGGCCGTTTTCAGCCGTACCATAACGGTCATCAGGCGGTCCTTTCCTGGATTGCCACGCAATGTGATGAGATTGTCATCGGAGTAGGGAGTGCACAGCTTTCACATGAACCTGACAATCCCTTTACAGCCGGAGAACGCGTCCTTATGATCACCCGCGCGCTTGAATCCCTTGGTACACCGATATATGTCATTCCTATCGAGGACATTATGAGAAATGCCCTCTGGGTTGCTCACGTCCGTTCAATGTCGCCTCCATTTGACAGGGTTTATTCAGGGAATCCTCTCGTTATGCGCCTTTTCAGCGAGGCAATGATAGAAGTCGAGACTCCTGCCCTCTATGAGCGCCAGGTCCTGTCAGGGACTGAAATCCGAAGGAGGATGCTCGAAGGAGAGGACTGGGAGGATCTCGTCCCCGGTGCAGTGGTGGAGGTCCTCCAGGAGATCGACGGTGTCGGCCGGATGAAGCAGATAACCAGGAATGACTGCGATCCATCAGATTACGGAAAAAAATCCGAAAGTGGGAGGAACCATCATGGTTTTTAATGCGATCCGTGGACTGTTTGATAAAAAAAAGGAGGAGGTCCCTGCACGGGGTACCCTGAGCCTCACCCTCGAGGAGGTACCTAGCTGGCTTGCCAGCAGGAGGGAACAGGCCGGCAGAGACCTGACAACCAGTATGGACCGGTTCCGCGCCTCTTTTATGGAAAACGAAAGGACACTTGGTGACCTGGTGCGGGCTCTTCCGTCCCCTGATCCTGATGCAGAAGCCTCCCCTAAAGTCCGTTCAGTGATTGAGAAATCATACCCCCAGTTCAAGAAAGCAATAGCTTCGCAGGTTGTATCTGACTTCCCGGATGAGCCTGAGTTGTTCTACAAGATTGTCACCGAATCGCTGAAGGGGTGTGTATCGGCACTGAAGGGGCCTGGGAAATATCTGCACCTTCTCTTCCCCGAACAAATGAAGATTATCAGGGACCGTGTTGCGGAGATCGGGAGGGAGGTGAATGAGCTGACGAGGCTCCTTGCAGGACACAGGGAGGTCATCGTGAAGATAGACCGGGCAGAGGAGATAGCACGACAAATACAACGTCGGCAGGGGCATCATGAACACCTTGACTCCCTGCAGGAGGACCACCAGCGGAAGCTGAAGGATCTGGTACAGCAGGTCGCGGACCTGCAGGCGGAACAGGAGTCCATTACGGGTGAACCAAAGTATCAGGACCTGAAAAAACTTGAACAACAGGTAAAATCATCCATAGACAATGAAAACCGGGCCTTTCAGGAGTATCGGGTTATGAGTGCCGCAGCACTCAATGTCATGCGGAGGACCCTCAAAGTCATGGATAAGAAACCTGGAAATGACCAGGACATCCAGGCCCTAACCGGTGCAATGCTGGCCCTGGACAGTCTTGAACCCCCGCCGCCCGGGGAAGTGGAAGTCCTTGCAGGGGCTGCAGGCCGTATTGTGATGAAATCTCTCGGTTCCGGGGAGATACAGCTGAAGAACCGTGAAGAACGGGAGCTGTTTGCCGAGGAAGGAGCCATGTCCCGCTGTATTACCGGCAAGATCGAAGCCTATGCAGATGCAAGGGCGAATAGAGCGGCGGAACAGGAAAAATTGAAGAGAGACCCTCTTTCAGGGAGACTCGAAGGATGTCAGGCCAGGTTGCATGAGATGCAGCAGCAGGTTTCACGAGAAGAATCCCACGGAAGGCAGATTGAGGAGAAAAAACGACAATTCGAAGTATCCGGGCCTGACTCCGTTGTTGAGCTCGAAAAAATACTCGGCAGCCTTGCCGGGACCAGTGCCTGCGTACAATACAAATAGGCAAATGCCGATGTCACCTATACCCTCAACCCCAGAATGGTCCGTTCAGGTGAAATGCCATCATGGTCGAAAAGGAATACCGGATACTTGAGGTGTCGGGGGGGGCGGTCGACTGTCTCCCCTCAGCACGTGAACCCGTTGAAAAGTGCCGTTTTTGTGTTTTTTCCCGATATTTTAAAATTAAAGGGACAGAATACCCGTCTCCAGCCCTGGCGTTCTGCGTCCTTCACCGGCAGGACAGTCGTGAGCTTGACCTGAAGATGGTCGATGCGGTCACATGTGCTGACCGGAAAGGCGAAGGTTTCAGGAGCATGCTCAATGTTATTGGCTGATGCGAGGGACCTGGCAGGTTTCTGGCCTAAATCCTGCCGCAGGTGTGAATCAGCATGATTTCGCCTGTCAGGAGTCCCTCAGGGTCATCCGAGTATGATGGGGAGGAGCCGATCCATGTCAACGTGCTCCTCGAACAGTGATGCCAGCGTTTCATAGGGATCCGGACCTTCGGAGGAGATTTCATCGAACGGGATGTTCCTCTTCATGCAGAGGTATCCGAGAAGAGAATTTACCACGGCGGGATTCTGAAATATCCCGTGCATGTATGTCCCTATCACAAGCCCGTCACTGCTGACCGCCCCGTCTCCTTCAAAGGCCTCGCTCCCGGAACCCAGGTCTGTCCTTCCCATATGGATCTCATAGCCGGTGACCTCGCCAATCCTGTCAAGGATAGGGCCGACCGGCATTGCCTTCCTCCCGACCTGCCGGGTGGTCTTACGATACTCCTCGAAAACAGTATGGGCATCAAGCAGTCCGAAACCGTCGAAAACGCCCTCTTTTGATTCAATACCCCGGTCGGTAATTCTTTTCCCAAGCATCTGGTATCCCCCGCAGATCCCGATGATAGGAGTCTTCCGCTCACGTGCGGCTGTAAGTTCGACTGCGAAACCGTTTTTTTTCAAAATTTCGAGGTCTTCGATGGTATTCTTCGTGCCCGGGATGATGACTGCATCGTACCCGGACAGGGAGGCTCCGGGCTGGATATAGGTCACTGATGCGTGTCTTTCAAGAAGTTCAAAATCCGTGAAGTTGGATATATGTGGAAGTCGCACCACGGCTATGCGCAGAGCTGACATGCGTAACGGACTTGGCTCCTTGTCACCAAGGGAAAGTGAGTCCTCGCTTGGAAGTTCAAGGGAAGCATGGGGCAGGACACCCAGGACCGGGACCCCTGAGAGATTCTCGAGGATGGTAACACCATCATTGAACAGGGAGGGATCTCC
>CASGHA010000027.1 GCA_949319355.1 uncultured Methanospirillaceae archaeon
TTTCGTCGGCTGGAAAACCCCTGCCGTGATCGGGAAGTCAACCGATGTTGTTTTGCCGGTGATGTAAGGCTCGCCCTGCGGGTTGACATCGATCGCCTGTCCCCAGTCCTCCGCATATCCACCAAGGTAGGTTGAATAGATCGGGAAGCCGGTCGTGTTCATCTTGGTGAGGAAGGCATCGGTGAAGCCATGGATGATCGGCTGGTACTGGTTTTTAAGCGGGTAATCGCCGGACTTGGTATACCCGGTTATATAGGCATTCGTCTCGTAATCGAGGGCAATGGCCCTTCCCTGATCATCGCCCGTTCCCCCGAGATAGGTCGAGTAGACAAGGCTGCTCCCGGTAGGGTCGAGCTTGGTGAGGAATGCATCCTTGAACTGGGACGGGGTCGGATCGTTGCCCTTCAGCTGCTGGAATGCCTGGCCAACAGGGTAGGTTGGGAAGTTGTCTGAATAAGTGTCACCTGTGATATAGGCATTGCCGCCCGAGTCGACTTTGATCCCAAGGCCCTGGTCATGATCGGCACCTCCGAGGAACGTCGAGTAGCTGTCGCCGTAGGAGGGGGGAATCGAATTGATCTGGCCTGATGCATTGAGTTTCAGGACGAACGCGTCATACCCGCCCCGGAGCGTCCCCTGGTAGGGGTTGCCAGAGATCGGGAAGTTGAGCGAGGCCGTCTTGCCGGTCACATAAGGCGACCCTGTGCTGTCTACGGCAATGGCAAGGCCCTGGTCGTCGTTGTTGCCACCGTAGTACGTCGAATACACGATGTCCGACCAGGTGCCGTTGTAACCAATCTTGGTGATGAAGGCATCGCGGAGTCCGTTGCAGGTGCTCCCGGAACAACCTCCAATGGACGTCCAGTTCCTCGTCGGGAAGTTCGAAGACTGGGTATATCCGGTCAGATAGGCATTCCCGTCTGCATCAATGGCGATACCGGTTCCTGAGTCCTCGTTATCGCCACCGAGGTACGACCCGTACACGAGGGACGGATCGATGACGAGTTCACGGGACACATCGTACGGCCCGACCAGGAAACCTACCCGGTTCGTGTCAAGAATGACATACGAAGATGAGACCGGGACCTGGTTTCCTCCTGAAACCTGGTAGCTGAACGGGGCCTGCTCGGTAAGGCTCCCGGACGGGGTTGTGACCGTGAGTGAGCCATCGGGGTTCAGCCTGAGGGAGCTGATCCCCTCGTATTTCATGACAATTCCCGATGGAGAGATCCCGGGGGCCACGATGAATTCACGCTTCAGGACTCCTTCGGTCCCTTTGTATACCTGGTCAACACCGGGAAGGGCGTCCCTGTAGACGATCGCGCCGTACATCGGGACATTCTGATACCACTTCAACGGATCGTCTCCGATGATGAAGTTCGCAATTCCCGGGAGGAGCCCCTGGCCTTCGACAACGGACGGGTCCTGGCCTTCGAGACCAAATGTAAACGCTGTCGGGCCCAGAGCCCCTTCACTCACAAGATAGGCCTTGTCAGGGGCAAAAACAATCGAATACCCCGACCCGCCGGCGGTAAAGGCAACACCAGGATCTGCCTGGCCCATGTTCATGATAAAACTTAGCGGTACTTTCGAAAGACTCACTGAAGGCTGTTCATCGGCGGATACAAGGGTGCCCGCAAAGAACAGGAGAAGTACAACTGCCACGAGTGGCATACACGCTCTGCCATTCATCACCAATCACCACGAAGTCACATCCGGCCGGCCGGCATTGCACCAGCAGACGGACGGCAGGGAAGGGGGTGGACATGGTATGTGCATGCCTCAAAGCACCGGACACTTTTGTGTGTCCATCAATTACCCTGTATTCATACTACCGGCCGGCCGCGGGCGCCATGATGGATCCGGATGTGCTATTTGCACAACCTCTCTTTATCATAGTATATGAACGTTGCTCCAATTGATTTGTATTGATGCAAACTGTGGGGTATAACAGCGGTTTTTTAGCTTTTTTGAAGTGATTTGACCTTCAAAAGGATGGCGACTCCCGGGCGGACTGTCATGCCCGGGCTATTGTAATAATCTCGATCTGCTGTCCCCACATGTATATGCTCATACCATCTTCGCCCGGCCTTGCGGTCACAGATACCTGAAGACCGTCTTTCTTCCACTCAGAACCCAGGTTGACCGGTTGATACTGCGTCCCGTCATTCCCGACAATGCCATGGAAACCTCCTTCGATGTCAACATACCGGACAGTGCCACGGAGGGTAAAAACACGGCTGTCCAGCTGGCGTGTGAACGTAACAAGCGTGGCTCCATCCTGCCCGAATGCGGTTAGCAGACCATTTTCAACGCTTAGCCTTGTCGTCTTCCCAAAGGTACCAAGGTAGAGGCTCTCCTGGTCCATGACCCCCTCGGGGGAGCTGCAATACATCAGCGTTGACACGAGAGGTGAGAGCGAAACCGTACCATCTTCACGAATGGTGAGGGTCCCACCATACAGGTTGCATCCGGCTCTCCCTGAAACTGTCCCGTTTTCCTCTATCCGAAGGGTAATTTCCGAACCGGCAACGGGGGTCACCATCTTCCCGGCCCGGCCCCTGACCGAGTCGACGTTCCATACCGTCCCTGAAATACCTTCAAGGATAGGTTTTATTCTATCACCCGTCCTTGTGAACTTCAACGTCTGATAACCTGACACATCATACCCTGATATCTGCCCATCACCTGTCACAAAACGGGTTGTTTTCTCAAGAAGTCCAAGATACCGGGATTCCTGGGCCATCACGGCAGAACCAGTGCAGTACATCTCGGTTGAATAGATCGGACCGAAAACGACCGCCCCGTCAGGACCCAGGGTAACCGTTCCCCCATACTGGTTGCATCCGGACTTGCCGGTAATGCCATCGCTGCTGATGGAAAGACTCACGTCTGTCCCCTTGAGAACAGGGGTCATCAGGCCTTTTTCAGACATCATGCTTTGTAAGACATAGGTCCCGCTGAGGTCCTGCGTCCCCTGCCCGGCGGACCCGTTCGGTGTGTTCATGATTATCCCGAGGAGCTCAATTGCGGGTTCCAGTTGCCTGGGTACGGCCGTGTCCTCAGTAAGGATGGTTTTTCCTCCGTATGTGATACTGTACCTGAATGTATCTGCCACCGGTCTGGTCGAAAGATACCGGTTCCGAAGGCGCTTGAAGCCGGATTTTTCGAGCGCAGACCTCAGGTCCTCCATCAGTCCCAGCTCCAGGATGAAACGGTCGCTCCTGCCTTTCTGGTCAAGAAGCACGGTCGCATTCGGATAGACCGACATGCGGTCTGAAACTCCGGCAAAGCCCCCGGTCCTTTCAAACACGACAAGGGGGGTCGTACTTGCAGGCACGGATGTAGTCCTCTCCCTGATAGAAATAATAGTAACCGGGACACCCCACATCTGGATATCAGACTGGTTCCTTGACGGGACCATCTTCACGCTAACAGCCTGTCCGTCTGATGAAAAACGCTTTGCAAGAGTTTTCGGGACATACCTCGAACCGTCCGCTGCGATAATCCCATAAAAACCCCCTTCCAGATCTACGTAGGCAACGGTTGCATCGGCCGTGATAACCCGTGGTAGTGATGAAGAAGAGGCCCCTCCGGGTGAATCCTCTGCGGGTGCTGCTGCAACCGGATAGAAAACGGCTGTACCGGCAAGGAGGACGAGGAACAGAAAATGTAACCGGAACTGACGCGCGCTTTTACCTGGCTTCCTTATCGACATGGGGTAACTCCTGAAGAGATATGAAACGGCTCTCTTTAATGCGGTTGTGTTGAGTGCAACCGTTTTTGCATACATGGTAGTTCACTACCTGATAATGCGTTTCTGCTCCCGGAGAAGGAATGTCAATGAATTGAAAAAAGTACCTTATCTGATCTCATTCACCGGGAAAATGGATATATTACCCTTTTTTCCCCGGGATTAAGTATAAGCCTGAATATATCAAACATAAATTACCGCAAGTGCGGTACGAAGAGGTGATTTTTCATGGTTATTCTTGCAAATGCTGCTGTTGGCATACTCCAACTCATCATAGCTATCATACTCGCGGTAATAGCACTTTATATTGGTTTCTCAGTACTTGGACGGATTTTCAAGGACTTGAACCTCCAGAAGGAACTCACGAGGGGTAATACCGCGGTCGGTATTATCGTCGCCGCGGTCTTCTTTGCAATTGCCCTTGTTGTCCAGTCAGGGGTGACCGGGATTACGAACGGGCTGCAGTCTGCTATCGCTTCAGGGCTTTTCACTATCGATGGTATGCTCGCCATCGGGACCGCGATCATCCAGCTGGTCCTCGGCATCATCCTTGCAATTCTCGCAATATACATAGCTCTGTCAGTCCTTGACAGGCTTACCAAGGGAATTGAAGAGTTCGAGGAACTCAGGAAGGGAAACATTGCCGTAGCCCTCGAAATGGCAGGAGTAATCGTTGCCGTAGCGGTCATCATCCAGTCAGGAGTCATGGGCATTACAGCCGCTCTTATTTGAATACTCTTCCATTTTCTCTCTTTTTAGTATCTGCCGGTAAGTGATGAGACCTGGCTGTACTACCTTGAACAGCTCAAAAAAGCAGGGGGATTCGTTCCCGGTTTACTCGGATGCTTCCCTTCCAGGGATCTCCGCTGTTTCCCTCCGCATCGAGGGAAACAGGATGACCTCCTTAATCGAGCTGTTACCGGTGAGCAGCATGACCAGGCGGTCTATCCCGATACCCACTCCTCCTGTTGGGGGCATGCCATGGGCAAGGGCTGTTATGAAGTCATGGTCAATCATCTGCGCTTCCATGTCACCATGCCGGCGTTTTTCGTCCTGCTCCATGAACCGGTCTCTCTGGTCGACCGGGTCGTTCAGTTCGGAAAAACCGTTTGCAAGCTCCATCCCGCACACGAACAGTTCGAAACGCTCTACATACCCCTCTTTTTCACGGTGGCGTTTCGCGAGGGGAGAGTTTTCCACCGGGAAGTCCTGGATGAAAACAGGCTGGACAAGCTGTTTTTCCACGAGTCCTTCGAACAGGATGACGAGCATCTCGCGGACGCAGGTGGCCTTCTCATAGTCCTCGACTTTCCGTTCCTTTGCGATTTCCCTCAGCTCATCGAGGGATGATACCGATATGTCGATACCGGCGAACTCGAGGACGGCATCGGACATGCTGATGCGTTTCCAGGGGGGTTTGAAGTGGAGGACCTGTTCTTCGTACGTGACATCGTAGCTGCCGTGGGTTCGGAAGACAATGGCGGATATCATCTCCTCGGTAAGCGCCATCATGTCCAGGTAATCATGGTATGCTTCATATATCTCCACCATCGAGAACTCGGGATTGTGTTTCGTATCGATGTCCTCGTTTCTGAAATTTCTGGCTATCTCGTATACTTTCTCAAAACCGCCGACCACAAGACGTTTCAGGTATAGCTCAGGGGCGATGCGGAGGAACAGGTTCTGGTCGAGAAAATTGTGGTAGGTCGTAAACGGCCTGGCGTTTGCCCCGCCGTATACGGGCTGCAGGATTGGTGTCTCGAACTCGAGAAATCCCCTGCCGTTCAAAAACTCTCTGATGTGGGCGATGATTCCCGACCTGGTCCTGAAGATCTTCCTGCTCTCCTCGTTCACGATGAGGTCGAGGTAACGCTGTCTGTACCGTTTCTCGACGTCCCGAAGACCATGGAACTTCTCAGGGAGTGCGCAGAGAGCTTTTGAGAGGAGGACAATGTCATCAACCCACAAGGTGAGCTCCCCTACCTTCGTGGTAAACAGGTGGCCGCCTACACCGACGATATCCCCCCGTTCAATGTACCGGTTGAAGAATGCAAATTTTTCATCGCCGATGTCGTTTTTCCTGATGTACAGCTGGAGCCGGCCCGTCTCATCGGTTATATCAGTAAAAATGGTCTTTCCATGATTCCGTGGTGTTGAAAGCCTGCCGGCAGTACAGACCCGTTCACTGCTTTTTTCATGGCCGGCACCGGCGAATGATTCCCTGATATCCGATATCGTGTGTGTTCTTTCGTACTTTGGAGGAAAAAGTGGGTAGTCCTGGTCTTTCAGCTCCTCCATCCTGGCGAGGCGCTGCTCGTCCAGGTTCAGGGTCTCTGCGGGGTCCATGGATAGTATTCTCCGGTATTCAGACGGCCTGTTTATGGTTATGAGGATAGCTTAAACCGGCCGCTGCTCTCCTGATCATTCGCATGCGGGGATAATAATCGTGGGGGATCCTCTTGGTACAAGGGTGCCCGGGTCAGCTCCCCCTGTTACCAGGGCGGATTTTCAGGCTCCCCCGCACTTCTCCGGGAAATACGGTCCAATGCCTCCATTATCATCTCACGGACACTATCGCCTTCAGCCCTGAGCAAATCCCTGAGCGGCGCGATGGCGTGATGGTCGCCGATTTCTCCGAGCCCCCAGGCTGCCTTCTGTCTTACCCTCCAGTCCGGGTCATTCAGGGCGGAAATGATGAGATTGACAGCTGCCGGTCCTCCAAGACGGACAAGGGCCTCTACCGCCCGCCACCGCCCGCTCACATCTTCGCCCCCCAGTTGCGTCCCGTAGTAGTCGATTCTTTCCAGGTAGCCGGGATCACCTGGCAGAGTGTCCATCAGTGAATAGTTCCCTTTCCTGGTCATCATTCTTGCTGAAGGGGGGGACAATGCCATAACCCTTCACCGTCAACCAACAGTACATGCAGAAAGTTGTCCTTCTCTGTGGCAGTCCGCGCCCCGAGGGAAACACCGCGCAGATAATCGGGGAGTGCGCCAGGATAATCCGGGATTCCGGTCTCGAAGCCGAGGTCATATCATTTGCAGACAAGCAGATCCAGTCGTGTATAGCCTGTTACAAGTGCAAGGGCACAGGCAGCTGTGTCCTCGACGATGGGGTGAACGAGATGATCGATTCCATCAGGAGTGCGCAGGGCCTCATCGTAGCCTCACCAGTCTACTTTGGAACTGCAAGGGGTGATGTGATGTCAGCACTCCAGCGTATCGGGATGGTTTCCAGGTCGAATGACGGTTTTCTTGCAGGACTGGTAGGGGGTCCGATCGCAATCGCCCGTCGCGGCGGTCATACTGCAACCATCCAGGAAATGCTCATGTTCTACCTCATCAACGAGATGATTGTTCCCGGTTCAACCTACTGGAACATTGTCTTCGGCCTTGCGCCGGGGGAGGTATGGAAGGATGATGAAGGTATAGCTACTATCAGGATCTTCGCAGGAAACGTTGCTGATCTCATCAGGAAATTAAACTGACATGCCCGGGAGGCCTTTTTGAACATGCCAGACACGATCATATCGGTCAACGGACTCATTCACCGGTATGGGGATACCGAGGCGGTCAGGAATATCAGCTTTGAAATTGCTGACGGGGAGATTTTTTCTTTTCTGGGGCCCAACGGGGCTGGAAAAAGTACCGTCATCAACGTCCTGACGACACTCCTGCCGGTCCAGCAGGGACATGCTTCCATCGCGGGATTTGATGTAATGGTCGACCCGGGGGAGGTCAGGAGGAGGATCGGGATAGTGTTTCAGGAGGTCACCCTTGACCGTGACATGACCGTTTCGGAAACGCTGGCGTTCCACGGGATGCTGTATGATATGCCCCGTGACCTGATGAAATCCAGGATTCAGGAACTTATTGGGATCGTGGAGTTATCAGGAAAACGGGACACCCTGACAAAACATCTGTCGGGAGGCATGAAACGCCGGCTTGAAATCGCCCGCGGCCTCATGACACGGCCCAGGGTATTATTCCTGGACGAGCCCACCATCGGCCTTGATCCCCAGACCAGAATGCGGATCTGGGATTATATCCACCAGATTAACAGGGAAGGTACCACAATCTTCCTGACAACCCATTACATGGACGAGGCTGACCAGCTCTCAGACCGGATTGGCATCATCGACCATGGGCAGATTGTAACCTCTGGAAAACCGATCGACCTGAAGAATGCCCTTGGCCAGGACTTGATCTACCTCGAGACCACCGACAATTCCTCTGCAATCCGAATCGCTTCAACTCAGGAGGCGATTATATCTGGTGAGCAAAAGAAAAACGGAGTTGTTTTCATCGTCAGCGAAGACGGTACCCGTATCCTTCCGCGGATAATTGATCTCCTCAGGGAGAACGGTATCGGCGTCCTGACGATTAACATGAAAAAACCCTCTATGGACGACGTTTTCGTGCACCACACGGGAAGGGAGATCCGGGACGCCGGGCCGGAAAAGGGATTTAGTCCTAAATCCAGACCCGGGCGGAGATGACTCATGCGTACTCCCGGATTCGTGGTTATCTTCTGGCGGGACATGCTCCGTTTCGTCCGTTTTCGCACGCTGCTCCTGTCATCACTGGTCCAGCCGGCCCTCTGGATGGCTTTTTTCGGGATAGCGATGTCTGCAAATTTCAACCTCCTGACAGCGGAAATACCGGTACCGTCAGGGCTGAATGAAGTCAATTATCTTACGTTCATGAGTGCCGGGGTCATCGCGATGACTACGCTGTTCACAAGTCTGTACGGGGGTATAACCCTCCTGTTCGACAAGAACTGGGGCCTTCTCAGGGAAGTCTTTGCGAGTCCCCTGAGGCGCACGGATATCATTATAGGCATAGGCCTTTCGGTCGTGGTGAAGTCTGTGCTCCAGGCGTTGATCATTCTCGGATTCGGGATTCTCCTCGGTGTCCAGTACTTCCCCGGGTACTCTCCTTCCGAAGTCGCGGTTGCGGTTGCAGGAATTATCCTTTTTGTGACGGTCTTTGCACTTGGGTTCGTCTTTCTTTCATCCGCGATATCCATCACGATGGAAAGCCCGGAAGGCCTCCAGGGCGTCATCACCCTGCTTACGATGCCCATCTTCTTTGCATCAAACGCCCTTTACCCCATCGAGGCGTTTCCGGATGTCCTGATGGTCATCTCCGCATACAACCCGCTGACATTCCTTGTAAACGGCCTTCGTTATTTTGCCATCGGTGACTCGTTCTTTGCGCTTGGGAAGATGTACAGCTACGGAGCGGTGGAGGTGGTTACCTCACTTACAGGTCTCGTGGTTTTCACTGTTCTCATGTTCTCAATCGCCCTCTGGAGGTTCAGACGTGCCGTCGTCACCTGATGAAACGGCACTCACGCAGGCATTCCTCAACCATTTAATTACCAAAGGGACCCGGTAATAGTCTGAAAATACCATTTTTTGAAACTGGTCATCGGTAAGCATCCCGGCAAATTTCCAGGTCTTTCTGGCAGGTGCCGGAAGCCGCCGGGACAGTTCATCAACGGTAAGAGAACACACCCGTGAGACTGCCAGCGCTACCGATTCTGCCGTTTCACCTTTTCGAACCCGGGGGATGTGGAGGGAGGTGTCATCAAATCCTATCCTGTATGATGCCGGGAGCTCATCCCTCAACAGAAGTGAAAGGACCCGGTTTGCCTCCCCGCCCGCAAAGGTCACGACCCTGGCGGTCCTGCCTTTCGGACCATCATGTACGGTACAGACCATCCTGTCCGGACCTGAACCCGGCGGATAGCAACGTAATGCCGATAAAAGGGCATCTGTTTCACTTTCCCCAAGCGCCACGTCCGTCCCGCCCCGTTCTGCGACACGCCCCATGGAGCGCGTGACAAGGGGCGAAAACCATCCCCGGCCACCCGACCAGAAAACACCACCCATCGAACCCTCCCCGGGTCCAAGGACCACGACCTTCCGGGCATCATCAGTCCCGAGAACCTCCCAGCCGGCCCCGCCAAGCGGGAAAGTGCCCCTCTTTTTTCCCGTGGCAACAAAGCGGGCATCGAGCGTTCCCACCACTTCACCATCAGGGGTGACCGCCCGGTAACTTTCTCCGCCCGTGATAAGCGAGAAGATCTCCTTCCAGTTTGCCTTTCCAAACTCCTCCTCGGAGCGCCTCCCGGGCATCAGGAGGTCTCCGTCTGAGGTAAAGTATCCGAGGAGCACTGCGTTGGACACAAGCCTCCTCACTTCGTCCTGGCCGATCCCTGAAAACACCGGGAGGGACGCGACCTCACGAATGACACGCTCCCCGGGAACCCTGCGTCCCCGGATAATAGACAGGAGGAGCTGTTGTGCAATGGCAGGATAGGGAAGTGAAGGGGGGGATAGTGGTTCCGCCTCCTTCCCAGTTGCAGATTCAAGTATTGCCACGCTCACGAGGAGTTCATGTGAATTCCTTACAACGAATGCCGTTGAAGCCGGCTTTCCCCGGCGCCCCGTCCGCCCCAGGCGCTGCAGGAAGGAGGCGACCGTCTGGGGTGGCCCGACCTGGACTACGGTGTCGAGCGCCCCGAGGTCGATCCCCAGTTCGAGGGTCGAGGTGCATATGATGCACGCAGATTCCTCCCCGTTCATGGCTTCTTCGGCAGCCCTGCGCATCGCCGGCGAGAGAGAGGAGTGATGCACCGACACGTGGGACGCCGCACCGTTCAGGCCACGAAAGAGGGTTTCTGCGAGGCTCCGGCTGTTGACGAAGATAAGTGATTTTTTTCCTGACACGATCCTCTGGATCACCTGAAGACGGGTTTCAGGGTCGGTAGCGATAAATAAACGAATATGTTTTTCCTTTGGAACGGCCGGCATATTTACAAGCGTCCTTTCCTTTCTGCCCCCCGCGATCCAGGCAAGAATCTCTTCTGGATTCCCTACGGTTGCCGAAAGGGCAATCCTCTGGACATGGCGACATCCCCTCTGGTCAATCCTGTCAAGGAGGGCTATCATCTGGACTCCTCTTGCGGCTTCAACAAACGCATGGGCCTCATCGATTATGACCGCCTGCAGGCTGGAAAGGTCTTCCACTGCACTCTCGTCCTGGAGGAGCACGGACAATGACTCGGG
>CASGHA010000028.1 GCA_949319355.1 uncultured Methanospirillaceae archaeon
CGTTTGGGATCCCCTATTCCGTCGGGGTCTATTTCAGTATCATCCCCATCATCGCGTGGATATACTGGAGGGAGGTAACCGGACGGATGCCTGGATAAAATGAAGATCACCATTTCAAAATCATAAAGAGCACCCGGCCCCCAAGAAAAAAATAGACGGGTTGTTCAGGGGCAAAATCCTGACAATTATCCGGAGTGTTCTATGCAGGTCGTGAACCTCAGCCGGGCGAGCACGCTCTACACATCGAATAGTTATCTTGTCACGGGGGACTGGAACGCATCAGATGACGTGATAACACTCATAGATCCCGGCCGCGACCCTGGAGTGCTGGACACCATCCTGAACCGGGATCCCGGGCGGCGCTTCCCCGTGGACCTTGTCCTGCTCACCCATACCCACTACGACCATTCCGCCCTGATACCTGCGATCCAGGAGGCCTTTTCCCCCAGGATACTCACTGCCGACCCGACGTTCTCAACCGGCGGAAATCCCCTGAGACAGGGTGACCTTCTGAAGATTGGTGACGTGATGGCCGAGGTCCTTGCCACACCCGGACATAGTGACGACTCGGTCTCCTTCTACTGCGAAGAGGGGGGCGTCCTTTTTGTCGGGGATGCACCTCTTTTCGGACCAGACAGCCTTCAGGAGGACGCACGGCGGCGACTTGTCGCATCACTCGAGGAGATGGTCATCCGGGAAGTCCGCACCATCTACTTCGGCCATGGAGAACCTCTCCTTAGCGGCTGCCGTGAGTTCCTGGCATCCGCCCTGCGCAGGCTCCGGAACGGAGGCGGGACAGTCCCGGCAGGGCCGCCATGATCACCTGTGGCGCCCAGCTCGGCCCGGTATGGGGAAAACCGGAGAAGGGGCTCTCAAAAGCGGGACGGTTTACCCGGTCAGCCGTGAACCGTGGTGCGGAACTGGTCTGTTTTCCCGAGCAGTTTGCTACCGGGTGGGACCCGTGCTCGACGGAGCATGCCGAGGAGGTGGGAGGGCCGGTATCACGGGGCTATTCGGCCATTGCCCATGAGAACGGGGTATGGGTAATCGGGTCAATCCGGGAAAGAATCTCTGGAACATTCAGGAATACCTGCCTTGTGTACAGGCCTGACGGGACGCTAGAAACGAAATATGCCAAGGTCCACCCGTTCTCCCCCGCCGGCGAGCACCGCTGCTATACTCCCGGGGATGACCTCTCACTCTTCCGGGTGCGGGACCTTGTCATAGGTCTTGCAATATGTTACGACCTCCGTTTTCCCGATCTTTTCACACTATACCGGGAAGCAGGGGCCGATGCAGTGATCGTGCCTTCTGCATGGCCGGCAGCACGCATCGGGCATTTTACATTGTTTATCCGGGCCAGGGCCTGCGAACAGCAGATGTACGTGTTCGGCATCAACACGACCGGGAAGACCCCGGTGGACCTGTATAACGGGGGCTCCCTGTGCGCAGGTCCTGATGGCGGGGTCGTGGCCGGCGCCGGTCAAGGGGAGGATCTGGTCTGTACAGACCTCCTCCTTGACTGCGTTCAGGCAGCCAGGAAGGCATTTTCCATCCGGAATGACCGCAGAGACGACTTTTATGCCCGGATTCGAAGAGAGGTATAACCCCTGGGTCCTGGTTGTCCCCTCCCCTGAAAACCGTGCTTATCAAGTCATGAGAAAGCGCACACTGTTCCCATGTACGATCTCGTCTGCGTTCACTGCGGAGCCGTATATCCACCTGATGAGATCATATACAACTGCCGCAGTTGCGGGCACCTCCTTGCCGTCCGCTACCCCCTCGGGGAGATATCAATAGACAGGAAGACCTGGGACAGCCGGCCGCTGTCGGTATGGCGGTACAGGGAACTCCTGCCGGTCAGGATCCCCCCGGTCACACTCAACGAGGGGGGCACCCCGCTCTACCATCTTGAAAAAATAGGGAAAGAGATCGGGATCCCGGGTCTGTACGCGAAACATGAGGGCATGAACCCTTCAGGCTCGTTCAAGGACAGGGGTATGACTGTCGGGGTCTCGATGGCCATGCAGCTCGGGAAAAAGAGCGTTGCATGCGCAAGCACCGGCAACACGTCCGCAAGCCTGGCGGTGTACGCGGCACGGGCGGGAATTCCCGCGGTTGTGCTCCTGCCGGCAGGAAAGGTCGCCCTTGGGAAGGTTGCCCAGGCCCTCATGCACGGTGCTAAGGTCATTTCGATCAGGGGCAACTTCGACCAGGCACTCGAGATGGTCCATGACCTCTGCCTGAGCCACGGCCTGTACCTCCTCAACTCCATCAACCCCTTCCGGCTCGAAGGCCAGAAGACCATCGGTTTCGAAGCTATAGACCAGCTCGGCCAGGTCCCTGACCGGATCGTCCTCCCCGTCGGAAACGCAGGAAATATCTCGGCAGTGTACAAAGGCCTCCGCGAGCTTGAATCCCTCGGCCTCATCGACCGGCTCCCGATGATGACCGGGGTGCAGGCAGCAGGCTCGCAGCCGGTGGTAAGGGCCATCCAGAACAACCTCCCCGAGGTCATCCCTGAAGGGAACCCTGAAACCGTTGCGACCGCGATACGGATCGGCGCTCCAGTCAATGCCGAAAAGGCGCTGACCGCCATCCGTATGACCGGTGGGACCGCTCTTTCAGTCACGGACGCCGAGATCCTTTCGATGCAGCGTGACCTTGCCCGCTTGGAAGGGATAGGGGTTGAACCGGCATCGGCCGCCTCGGTGGCCGGGATCAGGAAGATGGCAGAGTCTGGCCTGCTTGACCGGGATGAAAAGATCGTTTGTGTTGTGACCGGCCACCTCCTCAAGGACCCGGAAACGGTGATTAACCAGTGCGAACCTCCTGTCGTCGTGGATGCGGATATTTCGTCCCTCTTGTCTGCCTTGCAGCTCTGATGCTTGCATGGCCCGTTTCCGGGCTATTGGCAGACTTTTCGGTTGCACCCAACGGTACGTTCTACCAGGCCACGGTTGAACTTGAACAGCTCGACCGGTACTCCCTGTACGACACCGGCGTTCTGGGTGAACGGGTCCCGGGCCAGGTAACAGGGCTGACTCTTTCGCAGGAGAACAGGACCGTCCCATTCAACCGAACCGACCCGTTCACCATCGTCTTTCCGAAAGGAAACTACACGCTTTCTTATTCGGGAACGATCCGCGACAACCACCTGCAGCAGGCCTTTCCAAAGCCGTACAATGTTACAATCTCCCTTCCGCCGGAATATGACATTAAAAATCCCCTGATCGGTATGATCTCTCCCCAGGGGGGAAGGGTCACGACCGTCCAGGGCAACTGGACGACTATTGCGTGGGACCAGGTCAGGTCCGTGGAGATCCGGTTCTACGACCCGGGACGTGAGACCCTTTTGTACCTGTTCGGAAACTTCTGGATCATTGTTGCGGTCGTGCTCCTCTTCCCGTTTCTCCTGACATGGAGGAGACGCGGGTCAGGCTGACCCCGGGCACCAGTCCGGATCTGACTCAAAATCTGGAGCAGTGCAGGGGGGACCCAGGAAGAAGGCTTTCATATTAGGAATCATTTCAGGCCGGTCCCCCTATCATTGATCTTCCCCCCGGAGGGAGCTCCCGTACCAGGAGTTGAAGGAATGAGAGGGACATACGGGACCGACCTGGAGGGACTTTTGTTCCCCATGTTTTATCCCGCCCGGAAACGAGGATCATTGATAGTATGGATCAAAGGTCTGCCAGAACCTGCAGGCCATCGGTCCCTGCACGGTGCAACCCCCGATGTGCGGACGTTTCACTCTTTCGATCACCATAGGCATCGCTGAACGGTTCGGTCTCGCTGCGTTTCCGTTTGAAGTCCACCCAAGATACAACATAGCCCCCTCCCAGCAGGTCCCGGTGATATTCGAGGATGTTGCCGGCCATGCGACCGCTGCGCTCATGCAGTGGGGTCTGAAACTGCCAGTACATTATGCAGGCGGCCGGGAAATCCGGCCGGTCAACGTGCGGGATGACTCGCTTGCAAAAAAACCTGTTTTTTCACGGCTTCTTACCACAGGGAGGTGTCTCATCCCTGCAGACGGGTTCTATGAATGGGAAAAGGCAGGAGGCCCCACTGGCCATGCACCCTGGTATTTCAGGAGACGGGACCACGAGGTCTTTGCATTCGCAGGGGTATTTCGCGCAAGGGGTGCCGGGGATACGTCCGGCCCGGATTCCTGTGCCATCATAACGACAAGCCCCAACAGGACCATACGGGAGATCCATGACCGCATGCCTGCAATCCTGGATAAGCGCGATGAAGGCACCTGGCTTTCCCCGCGCTCACCACCCGACACAGCCCTTTCCTGCCTGAAGCCATGTCCTGATGACCTTCTCGAGGCATTCCAGGTGAACCAGGCGGTTAATGACCCGGGCCGCGAGGGGCCCGGCCTTCTCCAACGTTCCCAGACCACCTTGTACTGATACAGGGGATAAGCCAGCCCAACACGCCCTTGAATCCTGTCGGGATGCACGCATTTTTCAGGCCCGGATACCCTCCTCCCGGATTGCCAGGCTCCTCTT